>NCET01000320.1 GCA_002280815.1 Flavobacteriales bacterium 32-34-25
GAAAATTGAAGATGAGAAAACAGATAAAAGCTATCAGGCAGTTTATTTGGAAAATGAATATATCAAGGTGATGATTTTGCCTGAATTGGGTGGTCGTGTACAAATGGCTTATGACAAAATCAAACAGCGTCATTTTATTTATTACAATCAGGTGATTAAACCGGCTTTGGTTGGACTTACTGGGCCATGGATTTCGGGCGGAATCGAATTCAATTGGCCACAACACCACCGTCCAAGTACTTTTTTACCGGTAGATCATACTATTGAAAATAATGCCGATGGTAGTATTACCGTTTGGGTAAGCGAAAACGAAAAAATGTTCCACCAAAAAGGGATGGCGGGATTTACTTTGCATCCTGGGAAAGCTTATTTAGAGATTAAAGGAAAATTATACAATCCAACACCTGTTCCACAAACATTCCTGTGGTGGGCGAATCCTGCCGTTGCGGTGAATGAACATTATCAATCGGTTTTTCCACCAGATGTACATGCGGTTTTTGACCATGGAAAACGTGATGTTTCCACATTCCCAATTGCAACGGGAACTTATTATAAAATAGATTATTCGGCTGGAGTTGATATTTCGAATTATAAAAATATCCCGGTTCCAACTTCTTATATGGCTATCAATTCTGATTTTAACTTTGTGGGAGGTTATGAGAATGATACGCAAGCTGGTGTGCTTCATGTGGCCAATCATCATATTTCACCAGGAAAAAAGCAATGGACTTGGGGGAATGGTGATTTTGGAAAAGCATGGGACAGAAATCTTACCGATGAAGACGGGCCTTACATTGAATTAATGGCGGGAGTTTATACCGATAATCAGCCTGATTTTAGCTGGATGCAGCCTTATGAAGAAAAAACATTTACTCAATATTTTCTACCCTATCGTGAATTGGGTGTAGTGAAAAATGCTTCACAAGATTTGCTTTTAAATATTGATAAAAAAGGAGATAAAGCCATTGTGAAGATTTTTGCCACTTCGTTACAGAAAAATGCAAAAATAGTGCTTGAAGGCTTTTTTGAAGAAACTTTGGATTTAAGTCCTGAAAAGGTTTATGAACGCGAAATTTCAGTTGGTGATCTTTCTATTATCGATTTAAAATTAACGGTGTATTCCGAAAATGGTAGAGAACTATTAAGCATTAAAGCGGAAGAACAAGAAGCAAAAGAAACTCCTGAAGCTGCAAAACCTGCTTTTTCTCCTGAAGAAACTCCAACTTGTGAGCAATTGTATCTTACGGGATTGCATTTAGAACAATACCGTCATGCAACTTACCTGGCTACGGATTATTATCAGGAAGCTTTGAAGAGAGATCCATCTGATGTTAGAAATAATAATGCTATGGGACTTTGGTTGTTACGTCGTGGAAAATTTGCCGAATCGGAAAAGTATTTCCAAGTGGCTATCGATACTCAATTGCAACGCAACCCAAATCCTTATGATGGAGAGCCGCGATATAACTTAGGATTGGCATTACAGTACCAAGGAAAAAATAAGGAAGCCTACGCTGCATTTTATAAATCATGTTGGAATGCTGCTATGCAAGATGCTGGATATTTTGGCTGTGCACAAATTTCTTGTGTTCAAGATAATTTGACTGAAGCATTATATGAAATTGATAAATCTTTAAGCCGTAACTGGAACAATCACAAAGCACGTACTTTAAAAACGGCTATTTTAAGAAAATTAGTAAGAGAAAAAGAAGCTTTGACACTGATTGAAGATTCGTTGAAAATCGACTTATTCAATTTTGGATGTCGTTTTGAAGAATATCTGATTTCAAATTCGGCTGCTGCTTTGGAAGAAATGAATCGATTGATGCGTGGCGAAATTCATAATTATGAAGTGGTGGCATTGGATTATATTGCTGCAGGAATGTACGATGAAGCTGTTCAATTACTGGAAGAAGGAATCAAAGTATGTCCAACTACACCAATGACGTATTATTATATGGGTTGGGCGTTCCATTTGGCTAACAAAGAGGCTAAAGCAGCATTTGAAGCAGCGGCAAGTCATGCACCGGAATATTGTTTTCCTAATCGTTTGGAAGCCATTTCAGCATTGGAAGTAGCACAAAAAGTAAATCCAACCGATTCTAAAGCTCCTTATTATTTGGGGAATTTATGGTATGACAAACGTCAATACCCGGAAGCTATCGCTTGTTGGGAAAAGTCTGTTGAAATAGACGGTACATTCCCTACGGTGGTGAGAAATCTTTCGTTAGCGTATTTCAATAAATTGCAACAGGAAGAAAAAGCACTTCAATATCTGGAAAAAGCATTTTCATTGGACACTACCGATTCCCGTATCCTGATGGAACTGGATCAATTGTACAAGCGTCTTTGTAAACCTCACGGAGAGCGATTGGCGTTTTTAGAAAAACATTTCAATCTGGTACAACAACGTGATGATGTGTATCTGGAATTCGTTACTTTGTGTAACCAATTAGGAGAATATGCCAAAGCGATTGCATTGATTGACAATCGTATTTTCCATCCTTGGGAAGGTGGCGAAGGAAAAGTTCCGGCGCAATACCAATTGGCTCGCGTGGAATTAGCAAAACAACATTTGGCTAAAAAAGAATACAAAGAGGCTATTCAATTATTGAACGAATGCTTGGAGTATCCACACAATTTAGGCGAAGGGAAATTATATGGCGCACAGGAAAATGATTTCTATTATTGGTTGGGTTGTGCTTATGAAGGTTTAGAAAAGATAGATGAAGCTAAAAAATCTTGGGAATTAGCCAAAGATGGAAATTCTGAACCAGCAGCGGCCATTTTTTATAATGACCAAAAGCCCGATAAAATTTTCTATCAAGGATTGGCATTACTAAAATTAGGATTGGTTGAAGAAGCGAATACTAGATTTGACAAATTGATTGCTTTTGGTACAAAACATTTAAACGAAATCATCAAATTAGATTATTTTGCTGTTTCATTACCTGATTTATTAATTTGGGAAGACGATTTAACTTTTAGAAATAAAATTCATTGTCATTACATGCTTGGTTTGGGTAATTTTGGATTAGGCGAAATAGCTAAAGCAAAAACACATTTGAACGAAGCTACAAAAATGGATGTAAATCATCAGGGCGTTCAGGTACATTTGTCTATGATAAATGAAAATGCAGTAATCAATTCCGAAATTGTGTAGAGAATTTGTCAAAATATATTTTAATTTCTATTTATGAGAAAAAATAAAGTTTCAAAGTCATTATTGAGTATCGCTACGGTAGCTTTGGTTTCCTTTTCGGTATCGGCTCAAAAGATTTATCAAGTGGATGTAACCAAGGTTCGCACCGATGTAAAACGAGGTCATCTGGATTTAGGTGGTCGAAGTATAAAAGGCGATACCATTGGGGTAAATAGTTTTTATCTTGAAAAGAACGAAAAACCTTTTATTCCTGTTATCGGGGAGTTTCACTTTAGTCGTTATCCACATCAATATTGGGATGAACAGCTTAAAAAAATGAAAGCTGGTGGAATTACCGTGGTGGCAACCTATGTATTTTGGAACATGCACGAATTCAAAGAAGGCAAATTC
>NCET01000321.1 GCA_002280815.1 Flavobacteriales bacterium 32-34-25
TCCCAACGCTTAGGTAATCCAGTGGTTTCGGTATCGAATATTAAGTACATAAGCCTCACCCCAGCCCTCTCCAAAGGAGAGGGAGCCAAAACCTGATAAAGTTTTGGCTATTTATTTAACTGGTTATAAATGTTTTAAATTAATGATAAATTACAAAAATTGAATTTCAAATTTAGTTTTTTTTTAGAGGAAAATAAAGGGAAGTTATGAACAAAAAAGAGTAGTATTTTATGTTGGTATTTACTCCATCAATTTATTAAATTTCTCTATCAAAACATTGCCTTTTGCTGTGTTTCCTGTTTTTTTTAAAGCATCGCCAAATCGGAAATAATAAATAGCTTCTAAGTCATTTGTTGTGGCAAACAGCTCTTCGTACCATTTTGCAGCTTTTTCCATTTGATTTTTAAAGTAGTAATGATCGGCTACTTTTTTAAACATAAAGTCAGATTTGTAGCCCTTTTCGAGTACTCTTTCATATACATAAACTACGTTTACTAAAATAAAATCACGCTTTTCTTTTTGTGGTTCACTTTTAACTTCAACTGGAAGACTTTTGACCGGAACAGATGAACTTTGAACAACAGGAGGATCGTCTATTTTTACTAATTTGCTTATCACCAAAGCCAATGAACTTTGCTCTATTTCTGCATTTTTAGAAATTTCAATTTTTCCGCTTTCAATTGCAATTTCAAGTAAATTAGTTGGTTGTCTATTTGATTCCTTATTTAAATGTGTAGCGAGTATTGGTTCCTCCAAATGCCATGTTGATGATCTCTTCCACTTTGTAATACAAAACATTTTTGGTTTCAATACTGCTGTATGCTTTGCTCACCTGACCATGGCTCTGGTGGGAACATAGTGTGCTTATAACGGTTAGGAATACTATTGCGATGTTCTTTTTCATGATCTGTTTTGCCAGAGTATTTCGCAGTATGTTGCTATGGATACATTTTGTCAGCTTTAGAAAAAAGATGTTGATTTTTATCTCTTGTAAAAATCATTATAAAGTTAAACAATTAAAAAACAACTAAAAGCAAAATAGTCAACTGAATTACATGTTGAAAAACCATGTAATTATGTATTGATACTGCTGTAAATTATTAAAAAACATTCCCTGAATTCAATTTTATTATTTTTTTGGTTGTCGTAATATTTTATCAAAATAAACCCCTTATAAATAAATCGATTTCGGTTATTTATTTTGAAATAAAATCGGTTTTTTCAAAACCTATCCGGTAGTGAAATCTTATTGATTTTTTTGTTTTTAACCACACATTTAACAATTTATTAAACAAAATAAGGTAATTAGCTCTAAACCGCTAAAAATTCATAAAATACAAAACAGTCTTTTTGTTGTTATAAACACAACTTTATCAATGAAAATAGAAATAAAAAAAACTAACTCTCTAAAACACAAGCAAGCAAAACAAAAGCACACAATCCTATTAATATGGTTTGGGTATCGTATATAATCGATAATATTAATTGAATACATGATTTCATTTTTATACTTTTGCGTTCTTGTTACCACCTTATTAAAAAATACGGTAGTGCAAAACACAGAAATACACTAAAAAAAATTAAAAAATGAGCAAGACATTATTTGACAAAGTATGGGATTCGCATGTTGTGCGTAAAATTGAAGACGGACCAGATGTGTTTTTTATTGATCGTCATTTTATTCACGAGGTTACTAGTCCAGTAGCTTTCTTGGGTTTAAAATCAAGAGGCGTATCAGTATTATATCCTGAACGTACATTCGCAACTGCCGATCACAATACACCTACTATTAACCAACACTTGCCTGTTGAAGATGCTTTATCTGCTAATCAATTACAAGCGTTAGAAGATAACTCAGCTGAATACGGTATCTCTCACTGGGGATTAGGTCATCAAAAAAATGGAATTGTACACGTAGTAGGGCCTGAAAACGGAATTACTTTGCCGGGTGCTACAATTGTATGTGGAGATTCACATACTTCTACTCATGGTGCTTTTGGTGCTATTGCTTTTGGAATTGGTACTTCTGAAGTAGAAATGGTTCTTTCTACTCAATGTATCATGCAACCGAAGCCTAAAAAAATGCGTATTAATGTAAACGGAAAATTAAGCAAAGGTGTTGGTCCAAAAGACGTTGCTCTTTATATTATTGCTCAATTAACTACTTCTGGAGGTACAGGTTATTTTGCTGAGTACGCAGGAAATGTTTTCGAAGAAATGACAATGGAAGGTCGTATGACTGTTTGTAACTTAAGTATCGAAATGGGTGCTCGTGGAGGAATGATTGCTCCGGATCAAAAAACATTTGATTATTTAGAAGGTAGATTACATGCTCCAAAAGGAGAAGCTTGGACAAAAGCGGTAGCATACTGGAAAACTTTAAAAACTGACGAAGGTGCTAAATTTGATGCTGAATTAAACATCAATGCCGAAGATATTGAACCAATGATTACTTATGGAACAAATCCAGGTATGGGAATTGGTATTTCTAAACATATTCCAGCTGCCAACCAAGTTGAAGGTGGTGAGGAAACTTATAAAAAATCATTAGCTTACATGGGCTTCGAAGAAGACGATGTAATGATTGGTAAACCAATTGATTATGTTTTCTTAGGAAGTTGTACTAATGGTCGTATCGAAGATTTTAGAGCTTTTGCTGAAATTGTAAAAGGTCGTAAAAAAGCAGATAACGTTACTGCTTGGTTAGTTCCAGGTTCTCACGTTGTAGAAGCTCAAATTAAAGAAGAAGGAATTTTAGATATTCTTACTGAAGCTGGTTTTGTATTGCGTCAGCCAGGTTGTTCAGCTTGTTTAGCTATGAACGATGATAAAGTACCTGCTGGAAAATATGCAGTAAGTACTTCAAACAGAAACTTCGAAGGTCGTCAAGGTCCAGGTTCAAGAACTTTGTTAGCTTCTCCAATTATGGCAGCAGCAGCAGCAGTTACTGGAAAATTAACTGACCCAAGAGATTTGTTGTAGTTAAATTTCAATAGCAATAACAATTTCAAAAAAGAATTAAAAAATAAAAAGGTTTTAACTATTTATGATTTATTTTCCTCGAAGGAAAATCTAAAATCTGAATTCTGAAATCTAAAAATCTAATAAAATGGCATACGATAAATTTAATATACTTACCAGTAGTGCAGTGCCACTACCGATAGAAAACGTAGATACTGACCAAATTATCCCAGCTCGTTTTTTGAAAGCTACAAAACGTGAAGGTTTTGGAGACAACCTTTTCAGAGACTGGAGATACAATGGAGACGATACTCCAAAAGCTGATTTCGTATTAAACGATTCAACTTACAGCGGAAAAATTCTTGTAGGAGGAAAGAACTTTGGTTCAGGTTCTTCTCGTGAGCACGCTGCATGGGCAGTTTACGATTATGGATTTCGTGCTGTAGTTTCTTCTTTCTTTGCTGATATCTTCAAAGGAAACTGTTTAAACATCGGAGTTTTACCAGTACAAGTTTCTCCTGAATTCTCAGATAAAATCTTTGCTGCTATCGAAGCTGATCCTAAAACAGAATTAGAAATCAATTTACCAGAGCAAACAATTACTTTGAAAGCTACAGGGGAAAAAGAATCTTTTGATATCAACGGATACAAAAAGAACAATATGATCAACGGTTTTGATGATATCGATTATTTACAAAACATTAAAGAAGAAATTGTAGATTTTGCTAACAAGCTTCCTTACTAAATAAAATCATCATATATAAATGCAGCTGCTAAACATAATTCTACGGAATTTTTTAGCAGCTGCTTTTAGCGTTTTATAAAACACACAATAAAATGGTTTCAAAATTCTGAAATCAGAACCTTTTTTAGCATCAAATTTATAATGGGAAAAAGAAAAATTGAAATAATGGATACGACACTTCGTGATGGTGAACAAACCTCAGGAGTATCATTTTCTGCTGCAGAAAAATTAACCATTGCCCAATTATTATTAGAAGAGTTGCATGTGGATCGCATCGAAATAGCTTCGGCTCGCGTAAGCGAAGGAGAATTTGAAGGCGTAAAAGGAATTATGACTTGGGCTGAAACAAAAGGATATGC
>NCET01000016.1 GCA_002280815.1 Flavobacteriales bacterium 32-34-25
TGACGAAAGTGGTTCTACAACCATTAAACGATGGGCAAAAGATTTTATGGACGAAATCAACTGTTCTGTTTGCGAAGGTTCCCGATTAAAAAAAGAAGCACTATTTTTTAAAATCGATGAAAAAAATATTGCCGAATTATGCAATATGGACATTTCTGATTTAACAAAATGGTTTCATAATTTAAATTCGCATTTATCTGATAAACAACGTCGTATTGCTTCTGAAGTAATCAAAGAAATTAAGGATAGATTAGACTTCTTGATGAATGTTGGTTTGGATTATTTGGCGTTAAGCCGAAGCTCAAAATCACTTTCCGGTGGTGAAGCACAACGTATCCGACTGGCAACCCAAATTGGTTCACAATTGGTCGGTGTACTTTATATTTTAGACGAACCAAGTATTGGTTTACACCAAAGAGACAACGAAAAACTGATTCATTCTCTGGAACAATTGCGTGATATTGGTAACTCAGTAATCGTAGTTGAACATGATAAAGACATGATTGAACGTGCCGATTATGTAATTGACATTGGACCAAAAGCAGGAAAATATGGAGGAGAAATTATCAGCAAAGGAACGCCTGCTGAAACACTGAAATCCAATACCATTACAGCACAGTACCTCAATGGAAAAATGAAGTTCGAAATTCCGAAAAAACGTCGTGAAGGCACCGGAAAATCCTTGAAATTAACAGGAGCTACAGGAAACAATTTAAAGAATGTTTCGATAGAAATTCCACTAGGAAAAATGATTTGCGTAACCGGAGTTTCGGGAAGTGGAAAATCAACTTTAATCAATGAAACGCTGTACCCGATTTTGAATGCCTATTATTTTAATGGTGTTAAAAAACCGCAACCGTACAAAAAAATTGAAGGTCTGGAACATATCGATAAAGTAATTGATATTGACCAAAGCCCGATAGGTAGAACACCTCGTTCCAATCCTGCCACATATACCGAAGTATTTACCGAAATCCGAAATCTGTTCACGATGACTTCCGAGAGTATGATTCGTGGTTACAAAGCCGGTCGTTTTAGTTTTAACGTCAAAGGCGGTCGTTGCGAAACCTGTCAGGGTTCGGGAGTACGAACAATCGAAATGAACTTTTTACCCGATGTTTATGTCGAGTGCGAAAGCTGTCAGGGAAAGCGTTTCAACAGGGAAACTTTAGAAATTCGCTACAAAGGAAAATCTATCTCGGATGTATTGGACATGACAATTGACGAAGCCGTTCCTTTTTTTGAAAATATTCCGAAAATCTACCGAAAAGTAAAAACACTTCAAGATGTTGGTTTGGGTTATATTACATTAGGGCAACAAAGCACTACCCTTTCCGGTGGTGAGGCACAACGTATTAAATTAGCGGGCGAATTATCTAAAAAAGATACTGGAAATACTTTTTATATCCTTGACGAACCTACTACAGGATTGCATTTTGAGGACATTCGGGTGTTTATGGAAGTCATCAACAAACTCGTTGACAAAGGCAATACCATACTGATTATAGAACACAATATGGACGTTATCAAACTGGCCGATCACATCATCGACATTGGTCCCGAAGGTGGAAAAGGCGGCGGAACTGTTGTTGCTAATTGCAAATAATAAAAAGAGTTATACTGCTAAGTTTTTGAAGAAAGAATTGGTTTAAAATTTTGAATATATCGCCCGAGCCTTCGGCTCTTTATTCTAATTTTCAATTATGCCAGATGGATTAAAATCCATCGCTACAAAATCAACCGAGCCTACGGCTCTTTTAAAGTGAAACGAGTTAGCTTAGTTCCGTAGGAACGAAACATTATGTAGGAACGGATTTTAATCCGTTTGAAAAAATATCAAAATCCAATAGAAGTTCCGTAGGAACGATCAATATGATTTCAAATCTTTGACAAAGTTGACAATCTTCTTTTAAATCTAAACAAAACTACTCTATGATTTCTATTCCTGATTTTTTACACGAAACCAACATAGTTGTTTTTAATGAATTAGGTTTAGAAATCAAAAGTGTTTATTTAGAAAAGGAAAGTACCGATTATAATGCTTGTCAACTATTGCTCAATGAGAAAAAAGCACTTTTTAGAACCGCTAAAATCACTCCCACAAAAACAGGACAATTTGTTACTTTATGGAAAAGAACTCCAAAAGGTCCAATTGCTCCTTTCGCAATTGAAGACAATTTCGATTTGGTAATTATCAACACCAAAACCGAAAATCATTTTGGACAATTTGTATTTCCAAAATCAATACTTATTGAAAAAGGCATTTTTTCAACTGATTTGAAAGAAGGCAAACGTGCTATTCGTGTTTATCCGCCTTGGAATAAAACAACAAGCAAACAAGCACAAAAAACGCAACATTGGCAATTGGAGTATTTTATCGTAATTCCTTTCGAAAAAAACTCAGCAAGCAAACTGTATTTGTAGAATACTAAAACTCATTTCTCACATATCCTACAGTCATAACTATAACTATTTAACTCAAATAAAAGTATTTACTTTTTAGAAGAATATTTTTATATATTTGATTTCAAATTATATAAAACAATGTAAATCAAACAAAACCAACCAACCAACCAACCAACCAACCAACCAACCAACCAACCAACCAACCAACCATGAACAAACTCAAACTCTCTCTGTTCTTTTTATTTCTTTTACAAAACCTTTTAGTTTTAGCACAACAAATTCCAGCAGAAATCCCACTTTTTCCAAACGGCATAAAAGACAATCCAATTAGCCATGAACAAAAAGAAACTTTTGCAGATTCTATTGTAAAACCAGGGTCATTATCAAATAAAGATCGTGTTTTTCGCAATATTTCCGAACCTACTTATATGTTGTTCCCTGCTGCTGAATCAAATAACAAACACCTAGCAACAATTATTTTTCCTGGGGGTGGTTTTACTACAAATTGGATAGATAAAGAAGGAACTGATTTAGCACTTTGGCTTTCCCAACAAGGAATCACTTGTATGGTTGTAAAATACCGAACTAATACAAAAGATGAAAAAGGAAATTTTAAAATCCCAATGGAAAAAGTCTATTTTGAAGCACTTAAAAAGGACGTAAATGCTAGTGTAATGACGATGATTGGATTAGCCGCTAAATTAAAATTTGATCAGGATAAAATAGGTGTACTTGGTTTTTCAGCAGGTGGATTTATATCGGAATGGCTGACTTTTACATCGGTTACCGAAAAAATGCCTTGGAAACCAGCTTTTGTCGGTTTAATTTATGCAGGAGATAAATTAAAATTACTTGAGAATATAAAAGACAAATCAACTTTACCTCCCTTTTTTATGGCTATAGCCAGAGATGATAAAAAATGGACTTTAAAACGAGCGCTTCCTTTTTTATCAGCAGTTGTAGAACAAGTTGACAAATCAGAATTACATATTTATTCTAAAGGAGATCATGGATTTGGATTAGCATATAACGAAGGGCATTCCGTAGGATTGTGGAAAAACAGCTTTTATAGTTGGCTATTAGATATTTACAAAAAATAAAACTATTTCAAACTTCTAAAAAAGTGGGTAACGAATTGGGAAAGCCTTTTTGTTAACCACTTTTGTGTTTATTTTAAGAAAAATATAAAGCTATTTTACTGATTTTGCACACAAAAATTCTTACTTTAGTAAAAAACCACTCTAATATTGTTAAGAGTAAACGAAACACAAAAAGCACTAAAACGAATAAAAAGATGAGATTAGAAGATTTTGACAATGACGAAGAAAAAATAATCCAAGATCGATTGAAACAAAAAACATGGAATGAAATTCGAACCAATGACAGTTGGGCGATTTTCAAAATCATGGCGGAATTTGTAAACGGTTACGAAAACATGGGACGTATTGGTCCTTGTGTTTCAATATTTGGATCGGCGCGAACCAAACCAGAGGACAAGTATTACCTGTTAGCCGAAAAAATTGCTTATAAAATTAGTAAAGCCGGTTACGGTGTTATTACTGGCGGTGGGCCTGGAATTATGGAAGCAGGAAATAAAGGAGCGCATCTTGGCGGAGGAATTTCGGTAGGATTAAATATCGAATTGCCTTTTGAACAACATTTCAATCCTTATATTGACCATGATAAAAACTTGAATTTTGACTACTTTTTTGTTAGAAAAGTAATGTTTGTAAAAAAAAGTAATGTTTGTAAAATACTCTCAAGGTTTTGTGGTAATGCCTGGAGGTTTTGGAACATTAGACGAAATGTTTGAAGCAATTACCTTAATTCAAACCAAAAAAATTGCTCGTTTTCCCATTATTTTAGTTGGAAGCAGTTATTGGTCTGGATTAATTGATTGGATAAAAACGGTTTTGGTAGAACAAGAACAAACCGTGAGTCCCGATGATTTAAAATTAATTAAAATTGTCGATACCGAAGATGAGGTTGTTGAAGTCTTGGATACATTCTACAAAAAGTACACCTTGAAACCCAATTTTTAAAAGCTGTTTTTTACAGCTTTTTTTATTTTTATTGTTTACAATAAGATAAAAAAATGTAAATTAAAATACGATTTAAAACCAAAACTAACATTGAATACTATTCTTAAAATTTCTCTTTCTTTTGCAGCTTTTTTGGCTTCAATAAATAGTAGTATTGCGCAACACCGCAATCAGCTTTTTGTTGAAGTTGACACAAAAACTCATATCTTAAATATCAAACAGGAAATTGATTTTTTAAATACTTCGACTGATAGTATTTCGGAAATTGTATTGAATGACTGGAACAACGCTTATGCCGATGTCAATACTCCATTAGCACGGCGTTTTTCAGACGAATTTTATCGCGGATTTCATTTGGCAAAAGAGGAAGAAAGAGGAAAAACTTCTAATCTTAGTATTTTCAGCAAAGAGCATTTATTTTTTTCTTGGAAAAGAACCGAAGAAAACCCAGATCTAATTGTGGTAAAACTAGCTGAAAAACTAGCTCCAAATGAAAAAATCAATCTGAACTTAAGTTATACTGTAAAAATTCCGAGTAGTAAATTTACTAAAATCGGATATGATGATTTGGGAAATATCAATCTAAAACATTGGTTTTTAACTCCAGCACGTAATGAAAATCATGCTTTTGTAAAACATAGCAATGAAAACTTAGACGATATTGCAAATGCCATTTCCAATTTTGATATAGAACTAAAATTAGACAACGGTTATGCTGTTACTACTGATTTAAATACCATTGAACAAAGCACTAACAATGACTACACTTTTTATAAATTGAATGGCGAAAACAGAGTTAATTTTAGTCTTTTTATAGAGCCAAAGTCTAGCTTTACTAGCTTTAAGAGCGACCATTTTGAGGTTTTGACCAATCTAGATGGCGATAAAATAACTCCTGAAGCTCAGGCGCAAGCTATTGATTGTGTGGTTCGTTTTGTAAAAAAACTAGTTGGAGATTATCCTTTTAAAAAAATTGTGGTTTCTCAAACTGATTACGAAAAAAATCCTTTTTATGGACTCAATCAATTGCCTTCTATAATTAGACCTTTTACAGATGAATTTACCTATGAAATAAAATTTTTAAAAACCTATCTTACAGTTTTACTAAACAATAGTCTTTTTATTGATAATCGAAATGAAAGCTGGGTTCATAATGGAATTCAAGTTTACGTAATGATGAAATACATTGAAGAAAATTACCCTGATACTAAAATGCTAGGTAAAGCATCTTCCTTTAAATTATTAAAAAGTTTTAATCTTACTAACTTAGATTTCAACGAGCAATACAGCTATTTTTATATGTTAATGGCTCGAAAAAACCTGGATCAGCCATTAGGCGTGCCAAAGAACACTTTAATAAAATTCAACGAACAAATTGCTAGTAAATACCGAGCTGGCTTAAGTTTGCGTTTCTTAAATAGTTATCTAGAAAACCAAGCCGTAACTAAAAGTATTAATGATTTTTATACTAAAAACCAAGGACAGCAAACAACAGCAATAGATTTTGAAAACGAACTAAAACAACAAACTAATAAAGATCTAAATTGGTTTTTCAAAACTATAATCAACTCAAGAGATTTAGTAGATTACAAGTTTAACAAGGTTACAAAAACCAATGATAGTATTCAGTTTTCGGTAAAAAGTAAAACAGGAATTAACGTTCCTGTACCAGTTTACGGAGTAGATAAAGGAAAAATTGTATTTAAAAAATGGATAGAACCTACTAATGATAGTATTTATAGTATCGAAAGAAATAATGCCAGCAAAATTGTTTTAAACTACAAAAACGAAGTTCCTGAATATAATTTAAGAAACAACTGGAAATCATTAAAAACTTTTTTTCCAAACAACCGCCCTGTAAAATTTGTATTCATGAAGGATTTAGAAGATCCTTATTACAACCAACTTTTATATGTTCCTACACTAGAATACAACTTATACGATGGTTTTATACCTGGAATGCGTTTACACAACAAAACCATACTAGACAAACCTTTTGTTTTTGATGTCAATCCTGCTTATTCTACCAATGCAAAAACTGTTTCGGGATCAGGAAGTTTCTCCATTAATCACAATTATCGCAACAGTCGATTATACAATGTAAAATACTCTATGTTAATCACAATTATCGCAACAGTCGATTATACAATGTAAAATACTCTATGTCTGGTTCTTATTTTCATTATGCACCTGATGCGGCCTATACAAAACTAACTCCCAACGTACAATTACGCATTAGAGAAAATGATTTTAGAGACAATAGAAAACAACTTATTTATTTGCGCCAAGTACTTGTTAATCGTGAAAAAAGCGAAATAGTTATGGATAATTCCACTGAAAATTATTCTGTATTTAACGTCAAATATTTCAACACAAAAACAGAAGTTACCAAACATTTTAATTTAATGGGTGATATTCAATTTGCAAATAAATTTGGGAAAATTGCAGGTCAAATTGAATACCGAAAACTCTTTGAAAATAGCCGTCAAATTAATCTTCGTTTTTATGCTGGAAGTTTTTTATACAACAATACCAATTCGGACTTTTTTAGCTTTGCTCTAGATCGACCTACTGATTATTTATTTGATTATGGCTACTATGGTCGTTCAGAAAGTACTGGTTTTTATAGTCAACAATTAATTATTGCCGAAGGCGGATTCAAATCTAAATTAAGTACACCTTATGCAAATCAATGGATTAGCACCATAAATGGAGGATTTACTATCTGGAATTGGATCGAAATGTATGGCGATGTAGGAGTTTTAAAAAACAAATATCAAAATCCGACTTTTGGTTTCGATAGTGGTATTAGACTCAACTTAGTAACTGATTATTTTGAATTGTACCTGCCTGTATATTCCTCAAATGGATGGGAAATAAGCCAGAATAAATACAATGAAAAAATACGTTTTATCATTACATTTTCGCCTAAAATACTGGTCAATCTATTTAATCGAAAATGGTTCTAAATAAATAACTTACTATTTAGCTTTACAGAATAAACAAATATTTATCAAAAAAATTATTTTTCATTAAAAAAACAAGATTTTTTTTGAATAAAAACAGTAATTTATAAGCAGTTTTTCTTTTAATCAATTATGATAATAGCCAGTTTTTAAGTAAATTTGCGCCATGAATTATAATCTTTCAATTATGATAAAAGAACAAACCAATACGACATTGACATTTGAGGATTTCAAGACTGAAGTATTGAATGATTATAAGATAGCCACAACAAGCCGGGAATGCAGCCTTGTAGGACGTAGAGAAGTATTGACTGGTAAAGCAAAATTTGGAATTTTTGGAGACGGAAAAGAAGTGCCTCAAATAGCAATGGCAAAGTTTTTCAAAAATGGAGATTTTCGTTCAGGTTATTATCGTGATCAAACTTTTATGATGGCCATTGGCGAATTAACACTCGCTAATTTTTTTGCAGGATTATACGGAAATACAGATATTAAGCAAGAACCCATGTCGGCTGGAAGGCAAATGGGAGGACATTTTGTTACGCATAGTCTAAACGATGATGGAAGTTGGAAAAATCTAGCCCAACAAAAAAACTCTAGTGCAGATATATCCCCTACTGCGGCTCAAATGCCTCGCCTTTTAGGATTAGCGCAAGCTTCTAAGATTTATAGAGAAATCAACAATATTCCCAATCAAAAAAACTTTTCTAATGAAGGAAATGAAATTGCTTGGGGAACTATAGGAAATGCAAGTACATCGGAAGGAGTATTTTTCGAAACCATTAATGCTGCTGGTGTATTACAAGTTCCAATGTTAATTAGTATTTGGGATGATGAATACGGAATTTCTGTTCATGCCAGACACCAAACAACAAAAGAAAATATCTCTGAAATCCTATCCGGTTTTCAACGTGATAAAAACAAAGATGGAATTGAAATCATGACTGTAAAAGGTTGGGATTATTCTGACTTGATTACTACTTACGAAAAAGCATCCAAAATTGCTCGTGAAAAACACATTCCTGTTTTAGTTCATGTTACCGAATTAACACAACCACAGGGACATTCCAGTTCAGGTTCTCACGAAAGATACAAAAGTACCGAACGCCTTAACTGGGAAAAAGAATTTGATTGCCTTAGACAAATGCGTTTGTGGATGATTGCCATTAATATCGCCTCGGTTGAAGAACTGAATGAAATTGATGCCGCTATCAAAAAAGAGGTTTTAGAAGCTAAAAAAACGGCTTGGAATTCATTTATTTCTCCAATTATAGCCGAAAAAAATGAACTCGTTAGTTTATTAGAAAAAATGGCTCCTTCCTCTAAAAATAAGGATCAAATTTTAAGACTTTCTAATACTTTAAAAGCAATTAAAGATCCTTTAAAAAAGGAAATTCTAGTTACTGCCAGAAAAACATTGCGATTAGTAGTAAACGAAGTTGTAGCAAATGAATTATCAATTTGGATACAAAAATACACGCAAAAAAACCAAATAACATTTAGCAATAATCTCTATTCTGAATCAAAAAACAATGTGTTTTCGGTGAAAGAAGTTTTACCTTCTTACGCTGATGACGCTAGAAAAGATACAGACGGAAGAATGATTATTCGAGACAATTTTGACGCCTTATTTGCAAAATATCCTGATGTATTAATTTTTGGAGAAGATTCCGGAAACATTGGTGATGTTAATCAAGGTTTAGAAGGAATGCAAGAGAAATATGGAGAAACTCGTGTTGCCGATGTAGGTATTCGCGAAGCAACCATAATTGGTCAAGGAATTGGACTTGCACTAAGAGGATTAAGACCCATTGCCGAAATTCAATATCTGGATTACCTACTTTACGCCATTCAAATTCTTAGCGACGACTTAGCTTCTCTTCAATACCGAACGGTAGGAAAACAAAAAGCACCATTAATTATTAGAACCCGTGGACATCGATTAGAAGGCATTTGGCATTCAGGATCGCCAATGGGAATGATAATTAATGCCATTAGAGGAATTCATGTTTTAGTTCCTAGAAATATGACTAAAGCAGCTGGATTTTACAACACTTTGTTGGAATGTGACGAACCAGCATTAGTTGTTGAATGTTTGAACGGTTATCGATTAAAAGAAAAATCACCATTAAATTTTGGAGAATTCAAAACTCCAATTGGTGTTGTTGAAACAATAAAAACAGGAGCTGATATTACATTAGTCTCTTACGGTTCTACATTGCGTTTAGTAGAACAAGCCGCAAAAGAGTTATTAGAAATTGGTATTGATTGCGAAATAATTGATATTCAATCCCTGCTTCCATTTGATATCAATCATGATATTGCTAAAAGTGTTCAAAAAACAAATCGTCTTTTAGTTATTGACGAAGATGTTCCTGGTGGTGCTTCAGCTTTTATTTTGCAACAAATTATCGACCAACAAGATGCTTTTAAATTTTTAGACAGTAAGCCACAAACCTTATCTGCTAAGGAACACCGTCCTTCTTACGGAACTGATGGTGATTACTTTTCTAAACCTTCAACAGAAGACATTTATGAAAAAGTCTACAGCATTCTTTCAGAAGCCAATCCTGCAAAATATCCAAAGTTATATTAATTCAAAAATCCCATCTCATTTTAAAAATAAGATGGGATTTTACTCTACAAAAAAGCTTCGATAGAAATCGAAGCTTTTTTTTTGCTTTATTTTTTCACTACTAATCGGAAACCTTCTCCGTGAATATTTAAAATTTCAACATCTTCGTCTAGTTTTAGATATTTTCTTAATTTAGCAATGTAAACATCCATACTTCTAGAAGTAAAATAGTTGTCATCTCTCCAAATTTTAGTCAAAGCCAATTCTCTTGGCATTAAATCATTTTCGTGAAGAATCAACATTTTTAATAATTCATTCTCTTTTGGAGATAATTTAACTGGCTCTTCACCAGCAAAACTCAAGAAACGCAATTTAGAGTTCAAATGGAACTTACCAATTGTAAATTCAAAAGGAACTTGTTCAGCTTTTACATCAGACGCTTTTCTTTGAATAATGGCTTTAATTTTCATTAATAAAACTTCTGAATCAAAAGGTTTATTTAAATAATCATCTGCTCCTGCTTTGTATCCTTTTAAAACATCTTCTTTCATTGATTTTGCAGTAAGAAAGATAATTGGCACTTCGGCACTTTTCTCTCTTATTTCTTTTGCCAATGTATAGCCATCTTTATAAGGCATCATTACATCCAAAATACACAAATCATAAGAATCCTTTTTAAATTTCTCAAAACCTTCCATTCCATTTTTTGCTAATGTAACATCAAAGTCATTTAGCATCAAATAATCTTTTAGAACAGCTCCAAAATTTAAGTCATCTTCTACTAAGAGAATTTTTTTATTTATATTTTCCATATACTAATTTATTAGAGGTAATTTTATAATGAAGGTACTTCCTTTTCCCTTTTCGCTTTCTACATAAACTTGACCATTATGGTCTTCAACAATTCTTTTTACATAAGCCAAACCTAAACCATGTCCTTTAACATTATGTAAATCTCCAGTGTGCTCACGGTAAAACTTTTCAAAAACTCTTTTTTGAGCCACTTTACTCATTCCTAACCCTTGATCTTTTACTTTTATCAGAATCATATCTTTAATATTTTCTGTATAAATATCAATCTTAGGTGTTTCTGGCGAATATTTTATTGCATTTTCTAAAATGTTTACAATAACATTTGTAAAATGCACTTCGTTGATTAAAACTGTGGTTCTAGCCGCTTCAAAATGATTACTAATTTGTCCTTCTCTATCTTGCAAAATTAAATTTACATGTTCGATAGCATCATAAATCACTTCTTCAACATTGCTTGAACCTTTTTCTATATCGAGTTCTTTTTTCTCTAACTTAGAAATTCGCAATACATTTTCTACCTGAGCGTGCATTCGCTTATTTTCATCCCGAATCATTTGCAAATACCTAAAAACCTTTTCCTTGTCTTCAATTATTTTAGGGTTTTTTATCGCATCCAAAGCTAAATTAATAGTAGCAATAGGTGTTTTAAACTCGTGCGTCATATTATTGATAAAATCCGTCTTAATCTCTGAAATTTGACGTTGACGAATCAATTGGCTCAATGCACTTGTATATGCAATTAAAATAATCAACGTAAATACTATAGATAAGATTGTAATCTTAACTAATTCAGACAACAAAAATTTCTTTTTGTTTGGAAAAGTAACCGACAATTCATATTTCTCATTTCCTTCATTATCAGCAAGAATAGCAATCGAATAAGTAGCATCTTTAACAAAATAAAAACCATCCGACTTTATTTTTGTTTGAGTTCCATTACTTTGTATTCCAAATTCAAATTTGGTATCAACACCGTGTTCAACAAGTTCTTTCTCTAAAAGTTTTCTTAATTTTTCCTTCGAAATCCTTTCTTCTATCGACAATGTCGATGCGTAATCTTTGTATGAAATTTGCAATTGAAATTTATTCAAAGCATCCAAATTTCCATCTTTTTCAATCTTCACATCTGGAATTACTCCCTTGTTTAAACCTGAATTATCAATAATATTATTACCATTATATACCTCAGTTAATCTTCTGGAGCTAAAACTTTTAAATCCATCTGAATTAAATTTTTTATTAAATAACGATCCACTAAAATCGTATTTCTGAGATGTGATGCTATTTTTATAAATTATAGTTTTATTTGTTTTCGTATTTCTCTGCACAAATAAAATTTCTAATAAATCATCTTTTTGTGGAATCTTACCAGTACTATCTTTTATGTGATTAATTTTATCATAAAAGCTAAATTCTTCTTGTTTTTCAAGTTTATCAGCCACATCATCAATTACCTGAGTAACATGATAACCAAACTGCTCATCATTATTTTTAAATGAAGTATTAAACCAATATACCTGAACAAGTATTATCCCTATTAGAGACAAACTCATTAACAAAACAAGAAATCTAAAAAACAATTTATTCATCAAAACAAAATTAACATTTTAACATTATAGTTGATAATGTATTAACCAAACATTAACACCTAGTATTCTTATTGATTAATCGACAAAATTTTAAGAAATTCATCGATTTTTGATTTAGCTAAATTAATATCGACATTTTCAATTACAAAATCGCTTTTCGCAATGCGTTGTTCATCTGTCCATTGCGCATTAATTCTATTCATCACCTGTTCCCTTTGACTATTGTCTCTTTGTAAAACCCTAGAAATCCTAGTTTCCAGTGGCGCTGTTACTGTTAGAATAACGTCAAAGTTAGTATAACTCCCACTTTCAAATAAAATTGCCGATTCGTACACTACAAAAGGAGAATCAGCGTGCTGCTCTAACCAATTTTTAAAATCATTTTTAACAGCAGGATGCACAATGGCGTTGAGAACTTGGAGTTGATCTGGATTATTAAATACAATTTCGGCCAACTTAGGTCGGTTCAATTTATTTTCTACAACAATATCATTTCCAAACTTTTCTTGAATTGCTTCAATAATATCTTGCTGCTGCATTACTTTTTTACCAGCATCATCAGCTATATATACAGGAATTCCTTGCGCAACTATATAATTAGCAATAGTTGTTTTTCCACTTCCTATTCCGCCTGTTAGTCCTATAATTTTTGGCATAATTATTTTTTAAAAAACAAATAAGGAAAAGCTTCTTCTGGCTTTTGCTTCAAAATAATAATTTTAATATACGATTCTAAAAACCCCAAACCATAACCTAAAAATTGTTTCCAAACTGCTGTTACCGAAAGATAACCTATCTTGATACTTTTGTTTTGATAACTTGAAACCAAAAAGATTACAAAAAAGTAAACACAATACAATTTAGCTAAAAAATCATAAGTAAAAATCAATAAAGCTACTGAAAGTGCCAATCCAATAACAAATGCAGTTGGAAAAAAGAACGTTAATTTATTGTATTTTGGATACCAACTATTTAAAATTGGTCGCGCTTTTCCAAACTTATTTACCTGAACAGAAAATTTATCCCAATCAATTCTTCTTTTATGATATACGTAAGCTTTCGAAAAAAGTTTTGTTTCAAAACCTAAATTCCATAATCGAATAGACAAATCAGGATCTTCACCTGGATGAATGTTTCCAAATCCATTAGAAGCCTCAAAAGCCTTACGGGAAATTCCCATATTAAAACTACGAGGTTGAAACTTATCTATTTTTTCCGAACCACCTCTAATTCCTCCAGTAGTCAAAAAAGAAGTCATTGCAAAATTAATTGCCTTTTGAATATTCGAAAAACTATCTAATGCTCTGTCAGGACCACCAAAACAGTCAACATAATTTGCTTTCAAAGCCTTTTCCACTTCAGTCAAATATTCGACAGGAATAATACAATCTGAATCAAAAATGATAAAATAATCACCTTTGGCCAATTTCATTCCATAATTTCTAGAATCTCCAGGTCCTGAGTTTTCTTTGTAATAATAAGAAATGGTCAATTTGCTTTTGTACTGATTGACAACATCTTCACAGCGAATTGTAGAACCATCTTCTACAATTACAATTTCAAAATCTTCTTTATAATCTAATTTTGACAAACTTTCTAAAAGCTCATCAACTTCGTCCGGACGATTATATACGGGAATAACCAAAGAAAAATACATATTCTTAAAAGCGGTATTAATTATACAATATAAATGTAATATTTTAACAAAGATAGGCTTTAAACAATAATGCGCCTTATTTTTAAATGCTTTTATACACTTAAAATAAGACGCATTACCAATAAATTATTCTTTATCTTTTTTCGAAATAAAATTAGGCGATACTTTCCACCTGAATCATTTCGTCAGCTTCAGCTTTGTAATCTACTCCAGCTAAATCAAAACCAAATAAATTATAGAAATCTTTTCTGTATCCTTCTAAATCTCCTATTTCAGCTAAATTCTCAGTAGTTGCTTGTTCCCACAATTCAGCAACCTGAGCCTGAATATCTTCACGCATTTCCCAATCGTCAATACGGATTCTACCTTTTTCATCTACAGGAACTTCAGCTCCTGTGTACAATCTTTGTTGGTACAAACGTTGGATTTGTTCGATGCAACCTTCGTGAACTCCTTCTGCTTTCATTATTTTGTACAATAAAGAAATATACAAAGGAATTACTGGAATTGCTGAACTCGCCTGAGTCACCAATGCTTTGTTTACTGAAACATAAGCTTTTCCGTTAATATCAGCTAAACTATCTGAAATTTCAAAAGCTGTAGCTTCTAAATGATCTTTTGCACGACCAATTGTACCTTTTCTATAAACTGCCTCAGTAACTGATGGCCCAATATATGAATAAGCAACAGTTGTAGCTCCAGGTGCCAATAAATTCTCTGCTTTTAAAGCATCAATCCACATCGCCCAGTCTTCACCTCCCATTACAGCAATTGTGTTTTCGATATCATCACCACTGCATGGCTCGATAGAAACTTCAGAAACTTTTCCTGTATGAAAATCTACTGTTTTATTTGTAAAAGTACTTCCGATAGGCTTTAAAACCGAACGGTGTGTGACTCCCGTATTTGGATTGGTACGAACTGGTGAAGCTAAGCTGTAAATAATCAAATCAACCTGACCTAAATCAGTTTTAATCAAGTCTAAAGTTTCTCTTTTTACTTCGTTCGAAAAAGCATCTCCATTGATACTTTTTGCATACAAACCTGCTTTGTGCGCTTCTTTTTCAAAAGCTGCAGAATTGTACCAACCTGGTGAAGCTGTTTTTCCAGCTACTGGTGGTTTTTCAAAAAACACTCCAATAGTTGCTGCATCAGAACCAAAAGCACTTGAAATTCTTGAAGCCAAACCAAAACCTGTAGAAGCACCGATTACCAATACTTTTTTAGCGCCATCAATAGCACCTTTTGATTTAACATACTCAATTTGATTTTTAACACTTTGCTCACATCCAGCAGGGTGTGCTGTCAAGCAAATAAATCCTCTCATTCTAGGTTCTATGATCATAACGTATCAATAATTATATTTTTATTTATTTTTTTTAGCGAATAAAACAATGCCATGTACCGAAAAGGCTATCATTTTGGATGGCAAATATAGGGCATTTTTTTAGTTCAACAAGGCTTTTGCATGATTTAGAGCCGAATCAGAAACAATGGTTCCCGACAGCATTTGAGCAATTTCTACAATGCGTTCTTCATCAGTCAATAACTTTAATTCAGATTGTGTATCATCCTCAACTGTTGACTTAAAAACTTTAAAATGAACATCTCCTTTTGCGGCAATTTGCGGTAAATGCGTAATGGCAAAGATTTGCATTTCCTTACTCATTTCCTTCATAATCTCTCCCATTTTAATCGCAATTTCTCCAGAAACTCCAGTATCAATTTCATCAAAAATTAAGGTTGGTAATTTTGAATATTGCGCTAAAACAGCTTTTACAGCCAGCATAATTCTAGACATCTCTCCTCCCGAAGCTACTTTTTTCAGCAATCCGAAATCAGTTCCTTTATTGGCCGAAAATAGAAATTGCAATTCATCTTTTCCATTGGAAAAATAAGTTTCGCCTTGTTTCACTTCAATATTAAAACGCGTATTTGGCATTCCTAAAGTAGCCAAAATAGCTATCATTTTTTCAGATAAAACAGGAATTGCCTCTATTCTGTTATTGTGAATTGTAGTTGCTAAAGCATTTAATTTTGAAGCTTTTTCCTGAATTGCAGTATTCAAAAGAATAATTTCTTCTTCAATATTTCCTAATTCAACTACTTCATTTTCTAATTTGGCTTGAATTAGCAACAACTCCTCTACTGTAAGCACCTGATGCTTTTTTTGCAAATTATAAATCAATTGTAACTTTTGATTGGTTTGTTCCAATTGTTCCGGATCAAAAACTATTTTTTCAGAATGGCGATTCATTTCATCTGAAATATCATCAAATTCGATGGCTAAACTTGTAATTCGTTCCAATAACTCTTGATATTCTTTAGAAAACGATGCTATTTTTTGAACAGCCGTTTTGATTTCCTTTAAATTACTCAAAACACCAAACTGCTCTTCATTGGCAATAGCCAGAGATTTATCAATAGATTCTTTGATAATCTCAACATTATTGAGTTTTTCAAAAACACTTTCTAACTCTTCTTGTTCCCCTGATTTTAGCTGGGCAGCAAGCAATTCGTTTAATAAAAAAGTATGGTATTCTTGCTCTTTATTCGATTCACTTTGTCTTTTGAAAAGCGAATTTAATTGTGTTTTATCCGATTTGTAACTTTTAAGAAGTGCTTGGTAATCTGAAATTATTCCTGAATTTGCAGCAATAGCGTCGATAATATCAAACTGAACATTCTCATCTGTCAATTCTCGAGTTTGTTGTTGCGAATGAATATCCAATAAAAAAACACCTAAATCTTGTAATTCTTGTAGATTTACAGGACTATCATTAACAAAAGCACGCGATTTTCCCGAAGGAAGGATTTCTCTTCTTATGATGGTTTCGTTTTCAAAATCCAAATCATTAGCCTCAAAAAAAGCAGCTAGATTGTATTTTGAAATATCAAATTGCGCTTCAATAATACATTTTTCTTCTTTGTTTTTCAACGAAGTCAAATCGGCACGTTTTCCTAAAACTAATCCCAGCGCACCTAAAATAATAGATTTTCCCGCACCTGTTTCTCCTGTAATAATCGAAAATCCTTTAGAAAAATCAATAGTTAATTTCTCTATTAAAGCATAATTTTTTATAGATAGCGCAGTAATCATTAATTGTTTTTATTTATGTAGTTGTGTGAAGTAAATTTAAAAAATCAAAAAAAACTAATATTTCAACATAGCCCATTTTGAAGAATTCATAGGCGAAATTTTATTTAGATTCTCAACTAAATCAGTAATTGTTATACTTGGTCCTCCCGAAAAAACAGAAGCAACTTCATCTGATTTTGCATCAAAAAACACACGTGTCAAATACGCATTAGGCTTTGAATTGTATAATTTATTTAAAGACAACAAAGCCGTTTTTATTTTTTCTTTTGCCGATTTTGAATTTTCTGTCATCAAATCCAAACCTTGATGGTAATCGAATACTGTTTTTCTAATTTCGGTATAAGTTGGCGACAACAAATCATTAATTAAAAAATAGCGATTTTGGTTGCCATCTAATTGACTCCAACCTTTATAATTGCTTTGTTGTGCTACGGTAGAGATAGTTTGTGCCGTTTGAAAATAAGGATCGCCAGATTTAAATTCGAATGTTTCCCGATCCATTCCAATAATCATATAACTGTAAAAAGAAATAACGGAAACCAAATTAGATTGAAACGTATTAGCATTAAAAACTAAATTTTCAAACTCTGTATAAGTAAAACTAAAATCCTTATCATTAATATTTAAAACTGGAGTTTCGTAAGAAGAATTAAAAACAGGACGTGAAGATTGTACTTGTATCGTTGCAGAAAACTGATCAGAACTATGCGAAAGCAAGGTAATATACATCGAACAATTAATTTTTTCCTGTTGTTTGTAATTTTGCTCCGTCCAATCGGTTTTATTTATAAACTCATTTAAAGAAGTTTCTAGTGTTTTATATACCTGCTGGTTGGGATTACCCATTTTTTGAGCATTCACCGTAACTGTACAATTCAGTTGTTGTGCCTGAACAAAACCAAAGCTTAAAAACAAAAATAAAACAACTATCTTATTCATAAAAATGGGCTATTACTTTATTTAAAATATCATCAGCAACCGCTTCTTTGGATTTTAATTCCATCGGCTCTATTTTAAAATCTTTATCTATAAAAGTAACTTTGTTGGTTGTTTTTTGAAAACCAGCACCTTCATCTTGCAAAGAATTTAAAACAATCAAATCTAAGTTTTTTTTCTGGATTTTAGCCTTCGCATTTTCAATTTCATTCTCAGTTTCTAAAGCAAAACCAATTAAAAATTGCTGTTTTTTAGCTTTTCCTAATGATAATAAGATGTCTTTTGTTTTTTCGAGTTCGATAACAAAATGATCTTCAGCCTTTTTTATTTTTTGTTCCGCTACATTTTTAGGTTTATAATCTGCAACTGCAGCAGCTGCAATAGCTACATCAACATCAGCATAAAATTGATGGCAAGCATCATACATTTCTTGTGCTGAAACTACTTTAATCACTTTTATCAAAGAATGATTTACAAAACAATGTGTCGGGCCTGTAACTAAAATAACCGAAGCACCTAAATTAGCCGCACTTTTTGCAATATCAAACCCCATTTTTCCAGAAGAATGATTTCCAACAAAACGCACTGGATCGATAGCTTCATAAGTGGGACCAGCTGTAATTAATATTTTTTTCCCTTTTAGAGGTAACTTGCTTTCTAAATCGGCTTCAAGGAAAGCGATAATGTTTTCAAGCTCAGCCATTCTTCCTTCACCAGATAAACCACTGGCTAATTCTCCGCTTTCGGCAGGAATAATGGTGTTTCCAAATTGTTCTAAAGCTGTAAAACTAGAAAGTGTAGAAGGATGTTTGTACATGTCTAAATCCATTGCGGGAGCAAAATAAACAGGACATTTTGCCGATAAATAAGTCGCAATAAGAAGATTATCACAAGTACCATTTGCCATTTTAGACATGGTATTTGCCGTTGCAGGTGCAATAAGCATTAAGTCAGCCCAAAGCCCTAATTCTACGTGATTATTCCATTTTTCATCTTCTTCATCTTGATTAAAAAATGTCGAATAAACTGGATTTTTAGATAAGGTGGATAAGGTAAGTGGAGTTACAAAATCCTTAGAAGCAGGTGTCATTATCACTTGGACATGTGCACCTGCTTTTATAAAAAGTCGTACTAAAGACGCTGTTTTATAGGCGGCAATTCCGCCAGAAACTCCTAGCAAAATCTTTTTACCGCTTAAAACTGACATAGTATTTTATTTATTTGATTCTCTGTGATAGATTTTACCATCTAACCATTCTTGTACTGCTAAAGCGTGTGGTTTTGGTAATTTTTCATAGAATTTAGAAACCTCGATTTGTTCTTTATTTTCAAAAACTTCTTCAAGACTGTCATTATATGTAGCAAATTCTTCCAATTTTTCAGTCAATTCTTTTTTAATTTCAGAATTGATTTGGTTTGCTCTTTTAGCCATAATGGTAATTGCCTCATACACATTTCCAGTAGGTTGTTCAATATGCGTTTTATTATACGTAATTGTATTTACTGGAGCATTCGTCTTTTTTAAATCCATGACTTTATTTATTTAGTATATTTTTGTAATTCTTGTTCAACACGAGCATACATCTCGTCTGCTTTTTCTTTATATTTTGTATCAGCATTGAATTTAATCAAATTTTGATATGATGTTTTAGCAACATTCAATCGATCTTGCATTTTTTCAGGTACACTATTAATCCCTAATTGGTATGCAGAATCTAATTTATAATACAAAGCGTCCTCTTTGAATTTAGTTCCTGGATAATCAATTATAAAATTATCAAAAGCTACTATTGCCGATTTGAAATCGGAAATTGTATTGTAACCTTTAGCATTTTCGTAAACTTTCAATTCAATTTTTTCAGACAATAACTTCGTCAAACCATTAGCCTCTGCCAGATATTCTGAATTAGGAAAACGATCAATAAAAGCCTGTAATTTTTCAATTGCTTTAAAAGTATCCGCTTGATCTAAGCTGTATACTGGCGACAAAATAGAATAACTTTTGGCTCCTAAAAAAGAAGCTTCCTGAATTTTTACACTTTTTGGATATCCAGATGCAAAACTTTCAAATTGATAGGCTGCTAAATAATATTGTTTTGTTTTATAATACGACTGTGCATACATATAAAATAACTTTTCTGCTTGAGGTTTTCCTCTGAATTCTGGAGCTATTTGTTCAAAAAGACGAAGTGCCTTAGAATATTTAGCCTGAGCGTACAAAGTATCTGCCATAGCAAATTTTACCGAAACATCTTCACTTTTCAATGCTTTTTGATATTCATTACATGAACTAAAAAGAACAACAAGAAGCAATAAGGATACAATTTTTTTCATTTTTTTGTTTGTTTTTCTAATACAGACTAACTACAGTCTATAAAAAATCATACCGAAGTTTCGGTGGCAAATTTAGTTATTAATTTAGCGACTACAAAATATTTCTTAGCTTAAAAAAATACTTGCAAAAAGACCTTATTTATCTATTTTTTTTACAAATTCATTTATTCTATTTTGTAAATCTTCATCCACACTTACTAGTGGCAAACGTACGGTGTTATCAGCAATACCTAAAGCTTGAAATACATGCTTGATTCCCGCAGGATTTCCTTGTTCGAAAATCATATCAATACAATCTGATAATAAATATTGCGATTTAAAAGCCTCATCTACCTTGCGATTCAATCCTAAACGAATCATCTCTGAAAATTCTTTTGGAAAACCTTGAGCAATAACCGAAATTACTCCCGAACCACCAGCCAAAACTGTTGCCAGCGCCGTCATATCATCACCAGAAATCACATGAAAATCTTTTGGTTTGTCTTTTAACAACTGCATAGCCTGAACAATATCGCCAGCAGCTTCTTTAATAGCAACTATGTTTTTAAAATCATTTGCTAAACGCAAAACTGTTTTAGGCAACATATTACTAGAAGTTCTTCCAGGAACATTATATATAATTACAGGAATTGGAGAAGCCTCGGATATAGCTTTAAAATGCTGATATATTCCTTCTTGTGATGGTTTATTATAATAAGGAGAAACAGAAAGAATGGCTACATAAGGAGACATGTCTCTGGTTTTTAACTCCTCAACAATTTTCATAGTATTATTACCCCCTACCCCTAAAACCAATGGCAAACGACCATTATTAGCTTCAATAACGGTTTGAATAACTAATTCTTTTTCGTCATTGTTAAGTGTTGCATTTTCAGCAGTGGTTCCTAAAATAACCAGATATTCAACTCCACCATCTACAGAAAAATTTACTATTCTTTTTAATGCTTCGGTATCAATTGAAAAATCTTCTTTGAAAGGAGTCACTAGAGCAACACCAGTTCCTATTAATGATTGCATGTTTTTAGATTATATTTTGTTTAATATTTTTAAATACTTAAATAATTCCTGAACAAAGACTTTATAATTTTCCAGATTAGTACCAATCATAAAATTATTCAAGCGTTTGTCTATTGTTGAAAAACCAACTTTAAATTTAGCTTTTGATTCGTGAGTTACAACAAGCAAAATTGCTTTTTGAACATCATAATAACTCACTAATAAATCAAAATCTTTAGCGATAAAATCATTTACCACTCCATTTTTGATTTGAGCTTTCCAATTCAAATGACTGGATTCTAATTTTGTTACAGTAATTCCAAAATTGACATTGGATTTACTTTTATACACCAGTAATTCAATGTTTTCTTTTGCAATTCCGTTTGCTATAAATTCTTCAATTAACAATTGAGTATTAGCAAAATAACTTTCATCTATAACTAATCCAACTGTTTTTACATTACCAGAAAACGAGCTATTCTTTACATTAAGTAAGCTGTTTTTTAATATTTTCTTTACCGAAAATCCTTTTAAGTAATTTAAAAACATAACTCATCCTTATTAGTAAACAAAATTAATTAATTAAGTTACACTATAGCTGGCAAATCTAAAAAAGTATAACGATGATTTGAAACTTTTTGTTAAATTCTTAACACTTATTTTTTAACACAAATAAGCGAACGAATAATAGCTTGTATTAATTTGAATGTATCATTTCCATAAACTCAATTTCTGAAACAATTGGAATATTCAACTTATTGGCTTTATCTAATTTAGCAGGCCCCATATTATCACCAGCAACCACAAAATCGGTTTTAGACGATATCGAACTTCCTACTTTTCCACCATTATCTTCAATCGCTTTTTTTAGTTCATCTCTCGAAAATTGAGCAAAAACTCCCGAAACTACAAAGGTCTTACCTGATAATTTATCGGTTGCATTTAAATTTATTTTTTCAACAATCTCAAATTGAACACCAAAACTTTTCAAACGCTCAATGATGATTTTATTTTCTTCATTTTCGAAAAAATCTACAACACTCTGCGCAATTCGTTCTCCAATTTCATCTACTAAAACTAAATCCATCAAAGTCGCTTTGCTCAAAGCATCAATATTTTTATAATGCTTCGCCAACTTTTTAGCAACAGTTTCACCCACATAACGAATTCCCAAGGCATAAAGCACACTTTCGAACGGAATAGTAGTCGATTTTTTAACTCCGTTAACCAAATTCTCAGCCGATTTTTGCGCCATTCGCTCCAAAGGCAAAATTTGCTCTACCGTTAATTCATATAAATCAGCATAATTATGAACTAAATCATTATTAAAAAGCAAAGCTACCGTTTCTCCTCCCAAACCTTCAATATCCATTGCTTTTCGCGAAATATAATGCTGTATCCTTCCAATAATCTGCGGCGGACAACCATAAAAATTAGGACAATAATGATTGGCTTCTCCTTCATTTCTAACCAATTCCGTTTGACATTCCGGACAATGTGTGATATATTCGGTAGCGACAGAATTCTCGGTACGTTTAGTCAAATCGACAGCAATAATTTTAGGGATAATCTCTCCTCCTTTTTCAACAAAAACAGTATCCCCTATTCGAATATCTAATTTCTTAATCTGATCAGCATTATGCAAAGAAGCACGCTTTACAATAGTTCCTGCCAACTGAACCGCTTTTAAATTAGCCACTGGAGTAATCGAACCTGTTCGCCCAACTTGGTACGAAATCGATTCTAACTCAGTAGAAACCTGCTCCGATTTGAATTTATACGCCATCGCCCAACGCGGAGATTTAGCCGTATAACCCAACTCTTCCTGATATTGAATACTATTTACTTTCACCACAACCCCATCCGTTTCATAAGGCAAATTATGACGGTGCGTATCCCAATAATCTATAAAATCAAAAACTTCTTGTAAATTATTAGCAAGTTTAGCTTCGTTTGGCACTTTAAACCCCCAATTTCGAGCAGCAATCAAACCATCAAACTGAGAAGTAAAAGGTAATTTTTCACCCGTAACAAAATACAACAAACATTCTAAAGGACGCTTTGCGACCTCAGTACTGTCTTGTAATTTTAAACTACCCGAAGCCGTATTTCTAGGATTAGAATAAGGCGTTTCTCCTATTTCTATTAATTCCTGATTCATTTTTTCGAAACCAGCAAAAGGCAAAATGATTTCACCACGAATATCAAATTTTTCAGGATAACCTTCTCCTTTTAAAGTCAACGGAATCGAACGGATGGTTTTAATATTATTCGTTACATCATCTCCCTGAAAACCATCTCCACGAGTTACGGCACGAACTAATTTTCCGTTTTCATAAGTAATACTAATAGATGCTCCGTCGTATTTTAATTCGCAGGTATACTGCAAATCAACATTACCTAAAACTTTTTGAATTCTAACTTCCCAATCCTGTAAATCCTCTTTAGAATAGGAATTATCCAAAGAATACATACGTTGTGTATGCGCTATGGTTTGAAAATTTTTAGTAATTGTTCCTCCTACTCTTTGCGTTGGAGAATTGGCATCGAAATATTCAGGATGCGCATTTTCTAAATCTTGAAGCTGTTTTAATTTTATATCAAACTCATAATCAGTTATTGTTGCGCTATCTAACACATAATAGATTAAGTTCTTCTCTTAATTTTTGAATCGTATCTAGCACATCCATATAAAAAAAATTGGTCATTTTAGTTTCTGTAAACAGCGTACTAAAATAACCAATTTAAAAGAAAAAACATTCAATTTATGATTCTATAATTGAATTTATTTGTTGAAATAATTGTCCATCACTTAAAAAAGCACCTTGCTGAATTAACGAAAAAATAGATGTATTTCGTTCTTCGGTAAATACTTTTTTCCCTACTTTCATTTCTATTGTTTCGGTAAACATATTATCACTCAACCATTGCAATCCGTCTTTAGTTAAAAAATCAACTTCAGGAACTAAGGATTTCAAAACAATCGATTTCACCTCAGTTTCAAAACACTGAAAAAGGAAAATATGATTTTTCGAAAAATGCTCTAAATATTCTGCTTTAGCCAAAACACCTTCCCATATCAAATCAGAAAAAACATCCAGTTCCTGCTCGGCCACTTCTGGTTTTTCTACTTTTATTTTATCCCATTCTACTTTATCAATAGACTGAGTTGCTAAAAAATTAGTAAACTCAGGATGTAATTCTTCAAATTGCTCTTTTGTAAGTCTTGAGTATTTCATATAATTATTATTTTTTTGCCACGAAGACACAAAGTCGCTATTTTTTTCAATCTTAAACTAAAACTTTTATGTCTTTAAGTCTTTGTGGCGAAATTTAAAACAAAAAAAATCCCGATTCTCATCGGGATTTAAAATATAGATTTTAGAAATTATGCTTTTTCAGCAACAATTTCGTAAGCTAAATCAACGATAACATCTCTGTGTAATCTTACAGTAGCTGAATATTTTCCAGTACGTTTAACGATTCCAGAAGTTACAAATTTTCTATCGATAGATTGTCCTGCTTTTTCTAAAGCTGCAACGATGTCAATATTTGTGATTGAACCAAATAATTTTTCACCACCTGCTTTAGCAGAAATTTTAATCTCAAGAGCTTTCAATGTTTCAGCTAATGCTTTTGCATCAGCAACAATTTTAGCTTCTTTGTGCGCTCTTTGTTTTAGGTTCTCAGCTAATACTTTCTTTGCAGAAGAAGTAGCTAATTGAGCAAATCCTTGTGGGATTAAGTAATTACGACCGTATCCATTTTTTACAGTTACTACATCGTCTTTAAATCCTAAATTTTGAACGTCTTGTTTTAAAATCAATTCCATGTTGTTGTCCTTTATTTAATAAGTTAGGTTTCATATTCCAGAAAACCAACAAATGTTAATTTTTAATTATTTTAATAAATCGGCCACGTATGGCATTAAAGCTAAGTGACGCGCTCTTTTTACAGCTACAGACACTTTTCTTTGGTATTTTAATGAAGTACCTGTTAAACGACGAGGAAGAATTTTTCCTTGCTCATTAACAAATTTCAATAAGAAATCAGCATCTTTATAATCGATGTATTTGATTCCAGATTTTTTGAAACGACAATACTTTTTAGTTTTGTTAGTTTCTATATTTAAAGGAGTAAGATATCTGATATCTCCGTCTTTTTTTCCTGAAGCAGATTGTTGTAATGTTGCCATGATAATTAAGCTTTTTGAGATTTAAGTTTTGCTCTTCTTCTTTCAGCCCAAGAGATAGCATGTTTGTCAAGACTTACAGTTAAGAAACGCATAACTCTTTCGTCACGTCTAAATTCAGTTTCAAAAGCAATTAAAACTTCTCCTGGAACGTTGAATTCGAATAAATGGTAAAAACCAGATTTTTTGTTTTGAATTTCGTAAGCCATTTTTTTCAGACCCCAATCTTCTTTTGATACCATTGTAGCTCCACGACTAGTAAGAAAATCTTCAAATTTGCTTACTGTTTCCTTTACCTGAACGTCAGATAAAACGGGATTTAAAATGAAAACAGTTTCATAATGATTCATAAAAAATTTATTTATTTGTTAAATTGGCTGCAAAAGTAATGTTTTAATTCGAATAAAAAAACAAAAACAAACTTTATTCGTTGTACTACTAAAAAAACCGATAAAGATTAGTGTTTGTAAATAATTTACAATACTTTTACTAAGCCAAATCTTAAAATATAAAAATTATGAAACTTAATTGTGTCGTAGTTGATGATAGTTCGATACAAAGAATGATCATCGCAAAGTTAGTCAATAATCACCCTAATCTACATTTAATAGGTGATTTTTCCAATGCAATTGAAGCAAAAAGTTGCATGTCTGTGCATACAGTAGATTTAATATTTCTCGATATAGAAATGCCGGTAATTAGTGGTTTCGACTTTTTAGACGGACTAAAAACAAAACCTCAAATTATTTTTATTACTTCTAAAGCCGAATACGCTCTTAAAGCATTTGATTACGATGCCACTGATTATCTACAAAAACCTATAGCTGTAGATCGTTTTAGTGCATCTGTAAAAAGAGCAATCGATTTACATTTGTTGAGACAAGATACAAAGGAAGAAGAAGGAGAACATATTTTTATCAAAAGTAATTTGAAAAAATTAAAAGTCTACACTTCAAAAATCAAATGGATTGAAGCCTTTGGTGATTACGTAAGAGTAGTTACTGAAGACGATAGTAATCTTGTACTTTCTACAATGAAATCTTTTGAAAACGATTTATCGAAAAAGAAATTTGTACGAGTTCACAAATCCTACATTATTAATATAGATAAAGTAGAACGTTTCAATAGCAAGTTTGCCGAAATTGGTACAACCAAAATTCCATTGAGCCGAAACAAAAAAGAAGATTTAATAAAAGCTTTGTCTTTTGCTTAAAACTACTTAATAAAAATCGACATTTAGCGCAACTTTTATTGCTCTATATTGCACCACATTATCAAAACTATTCAATATTTTTTGGATAGTTTTTTTTGTGCCAATAACCGAGACATTATGCGGAATTTTAATCATTATCGTTCTAATATATTCATTTCTGATCCTATTAATCGCTGGTTCTTCAGGCCCCAAAACTGGAACTCCCAAATGCTGACTTAAAACCTGATACAACCACATTGAGCCTTCTTTTAGTTTTTCAAAATCACGATGTTTCAGGGTTAGTTTTATAATTCTAAAATAAGGAGGATATTTATAAATTTGGCGGTCATACAGTTGCTCTTTATACATTCCTGCATAATCGTTATTCGTTACTTGTTGAATGGTGTTATGCTCAGGATTGTAGGTTTGAACAATTACTTTTCCTTGTTTTTCCGATCGACCAGAACGTCCAGCCACCTGAGTCATGGTTTGAAAACTTCTTTCGAAGGCTCTAAAATCAGGGTGATACAACATATTATCAGCATTCATAATCCCTACCAGACTCACGTTGTCAAAATCCAATCCTTTAGCAAGCATTTGCGTACCTACCATAATATCGATTTCACGATTCTTAAAACTATCGATAATTTTTTCGAAACCAAATTTCCCACGAGTCGTATCCTGATCCATTCGACCTATTTTTCGCTCTGGAAACAACTGTGTCAATTCCTGCTGAATTTGCTCTGTTCCAAAACCCTTGGTCGTTAAATCAATACTGGAACAACTATGGCAATTAGTAGGTTTTGCAATCGAATAACCACAATAATGACATCGTAATTGGTTTTTATGTTTGTGATAAGTCAAACTCACATCGCATTGCTGGCATTGCGGTACATGACCACAAGTCATACATTCTAATAAAGGCGAATAGCCTCTTCTATTTTGAAACAAAATTACCTGTTCACCTAAATTTAAAGCAGTCGTAATTCCATCAATCAAAACATCACTAAAATGTCCCGTCATTCTTTTACGGAAATACTTATCTTTTAAATCCACCAATTCAATTTCGGGCATCATTACATTTCCGTAACGCGCTTTAATTTCGACCAAACCATATTTATCTACAGTTGTATTATAATAGGATTCAATACTTGGCGTAGCCGAACCTAGCAAAACTTTAGCCTTGAAAAAACTGGCTAAAACTATCGAAGCGTCCCGCGCATGATACCTTGGCGCCGGATCTACTTGTTTGAAAGTTTGCTCGTGTTCTTCATCAACAATAATGAAACCTAAATTAGAAAAAGGCAAAAACAAAGCTGACCTTGCTCCTATTACAATTTGCGCTTTCTCTGAATTTTGCAATACCTGATTCCAAACTTCCACACGCTCATTATTACTGTATTTCGAATGAAAAATAGCTACTTTATTTCCAAAATGCGCTTGCAATCGGGTTACTAATTGAGTGGTCAATGCAATTTCAGGTAACAAATACAAAACCTGCTTTTCTGTTGCCAGATATTCTTCAATCAGTTTGATATAAATTTCGGTTTTTCCACTTGAAGTTACTCCGTGCAAAAGACAGACTTCTTTTTCCTGAAAACTAGTATTGATTTCTTCAAAAGCTTTTTGTTGTGCAGGACTTAATTGCAATTGATTCGAATTAGATTCTCCTGTAAAATTGATACGATCCTGCTGCAACAAATAATCTTCGAAAATTTCTTTATCAATCAAGGCTTTTACCACTGCCGAAGTCACATTCGAAGCTTCAACTAATTTCTTAACCGAAATTGGTTTCTTCTTTTCACTGGCACTCAATTGAAAATAAGTCAAAACGATTTCTTTTTGTTTATTGGCATTTTTTAAAACCTCCAATAATTCATTCAATCCCTCACTAGACTCGTATTTAGAATGCAAACGAATGTATCGCACCAGTTTAGGTTTGTAACTTTCCTGCATTTCGTCTTGCAAAATCAAAACGTTTTTATCTATTAGTTTTTGAATAATTGGAAAAACATTTTTCTTATTCAAGATCCCAATAATATCTTGCACTTTTAAAGAAGATTGTTGCTGCAAAGCCTGATAAATCAAAAACTCATCATCCGTAAGCTGAGTTTCATCTACAAAACCACCCATTTTTTGCGTAATTAAAGTTTCGTTTTCCAATAACAAAGCACTTGGCAAAGCACCGCGATACACATCGCCAATGGCACACATATAGTAATCAGCAATCCACTGCCAATGTTTAATTTGGTTTTCGGTAACTATTGGTTTTTCATCTAGAATTTGATGAATTTCTTTGGCTTCGTATAAAGTTGGCTTATTCTGGTGTAAATTGATTGCTAAAGCCGTGTAAATTTTACTTTTCCCAAACGGAACCGCCACTCTCATTCCTTTTTGAATATAATTATATTCAGCTTCAGAAACACTATAAGTGAATGTTTTAGCAAGAGCCAACGGTAAAATTACTTCAACAAAATACATTTATGATACTTATTCTTTTATTACTAAATCTTGGTTTACAGTACTTATGAACTGATTCTTTCTCTTTTTCTAACTTTATTAATCACTTCATTGAGTTCGAAACCCAGCAACAAAATCATGCAGTTAATCCAAATATAAAACATCACAATCAACAAAGTTCCTATAGAACCATACAATTCATTGTATTTTGAAAATTGAATTACCCAAACTCCAAAAAAATACGAACTTATAATGGTTAAAACAGTAGTAAAAACGGAACCTATAGAAATAAAAGATCGGGTTTCCTGGTTTTTAGTTCCATATTTAAACAGCACCGATGTAGTGGTTAAAATCATTAAAATCAAAAATCCATAACGCGCCATCACCATCAACGGAATTTTGTCGTTAAAAAAGTCACGGGCATTGAGTTTTTGAATAAAAACTTCAAAAACAACGATAATTGCTACGGTAACAATCAACAAAAAAGCTAAAAACAAGGACAAGCCAATAGCCACAAAATATTGATGAAAGAAACCTCTTTTTACCAAAACATGTTTGGAATTTTCAAAACCTCCTAAAAT
>NCET01000322.1 GCA_002280815.1 Flavobacteriales bacterium 32-34-25
ATATTATGATGCCGATCAAGCGCCAGAACGTTCGGTTGATGTGGAGATTGCTATTCGATTAAAAGAAGAAAATAAAGCCTTCAAAGTAGAGAAATACGTACACAGCTATCCGCATTGCTGGAGAACTGATAAACCTATTTTATATTATCCTCTTGATTCCTGGTTTATCAAAATCACAGAAGTGAGAGATAGGATGTTTGATTTGAATGAAACCATCAACTGGAAACCAAAAGCAACCGGAGAAGGTCGTTTTGGAAACTGGTTGAAAAATGCCAACGACTGGAATTTATCGCGTTCCCGATATTGGGGAATTCCGTTGCCAATTTGGAGAACTGAAGACAAAAAAGAAGAAGTGCTGATTGGTTCTGTTGAAGAATTGTACAATGCGATCGAAAAATCTATTGAAGCCGGTTTTCAAAAAGAAAATCCGTTTAAAGGTTTCGAAATCGGAAATATGTCTGAAGCCAATTATGATTTAATTGATTTGCATAAAAATGTAGTTGATGAAATCACTTTAGTTTCGGCTTCAGGACAACCTATGAAACGTGAAAGTGATCTTATTGATGTTTGGTTTGATTCCGGAGCAATGCCGTATGCACAATGGCATTATCCTTTTGAAAACAAAGATAAAATTGACGAAAACAAAGATTTCCCTGCGAATTTCATCGCTGAAGGTGTTGATCAGACTCGTGGATGGTTTTATACATTACACGCTATCGGAACCTTAGTTTTTGATAAAGTAGCGTATAAAAATGTAGTTTCGAATGGTTTGGTTCTGGATAAAAACGGACAAAAAATGTCAAAACGTTTAGGAAACGCGACAGATCCTTTTGAAACCATTGCTGAATACGGTCCTGATGCGACACGCTGGTACATGATCTCCAATGCGAATCCGTGGGATAACCTGAAATTTGATATTGAAGGAATTGCTGAGGTGCGTCGTAAATTCTTCGGAACTTTATATAACACGTATTCGTTCTTTTCATTGTATGCTAACATCGACGGATTCAAATATGATGAAGCCGAAGTGCCATTGAATGAAAGACCGGAAATTGACCGTTGGATTCTGTCCGAATTATATACTTTAATCAAATTGGTTGATGAAGCTTATGCGGATTATGAGCCTACAAGAGCTGCCCGTGCGATTTCTGACTTCGTTCAGGAAAACCTGAGTAACTGGTACGTTCGTTTGTGTCGTCGTCGTTTCTGGAAAGGCGAATATGCACAAGATAAAATTGCGGCTTATCAAACCTTATATACTTGTTTGTTAACGGTAAGTAAACTGAGTGCTCCTATCGCTCCGTTCTTTATGGACAAGCTTTACAGAGACTTAACTTTGGCTACACAAACAGAAAAATTTGATAGCGTACATTTGGCGGAATTTCCAAAATACGTTGAAAACTTTGTTGATAAATCGTTAGAGAGTAAAATGCAGAAAGCTCAGACTATTTCATCGCTGGTTTTATCACTGCGTAAGAAGGAGATGATTAAGGTGCGTCAACCGCTGCAAAAGGTAATGATTCCGGTACTTGACGAGAAACAGAGAAGTGAAATTATGGCCGTTTCTGACCTTATAAAAGCAGAGGTAAATGTGAAAGAAGTGGAGCTTTTAGACGATGCTTCGGGAGTATTAGTAAAGCAGATTAAGCCTAATTTCAAAGCACTTGGACCCCGTTTTGGAAAAGATATGGGTCTGATTTCTAAAGAGATACAAAATTTTTCTTCTGAACAAATCAATCAGTTGGACAAGGAAGGAAGTATAGCTATTGTTATTGCAGGAAAAGACGTAACTTTATCACTAGAGGATGTGGAAATAACCTCTCAGGATATTGAGGGTTGGCTGGTTGCTAATTCTAACGGAATTACCGTTGCGCTTGACATCACGATTTCTGAAGAATTGAAAAAAGAAGGAATTGCAAGAGAGTTAGTCAATAGAATCCAGAACATCAGAAAAGATTCCGGATTTGAAGTGACTGATAAGATTAAAGTCTATTTGCAAAGCAATGCAGTATTAGAAGCTGCTGTAAATGAAAATAGTGCATACATTCAATCAGAAACCCTAACAGAAGAGTTGGTTTTTGAAGAACAAATTAAAGATGGCACAGAAATTGAATTTGATGACATTAAAACTAAAATAACGATTACTAAATAATATTGATTATGGTAGATGAAGCAACACGATACTCCGACGCCGACCTGGCCGAGTTCAAAGAGATAATCCAAAAGAAAATTGAGAAAGCTCAAGCAGATTTAGATTTGATAAAAAGTGCTTACATGAATGATTTGAATAATGGTACTGATGATACATCACCTACATTCAAAGCTTTTGAAGAAGGAAGCGAAACAATGTCTAAAGAAGCTAACTCTCAACTGGCTATTCGTCAGGAAAAATTCATACGCGATTTAAAGAATGCTTTATTCCGTGTAGAAAATAAAACTTACGGGATTTGTAAAGTAACAGGTAAATTGATTAGTAAGGAAAGACTGAAAATTGTTCCTCATGCTACCATGAGTATCGAAGCAAAGAACATGCAACGATAATCACTGAAATTCCAAATTTTAAATTCCAAATTCCAATCCTAGCTTTGGAATTTGGAATTTCTTTTTGATTTTGGATTTCTTTTTTAGAATTTACCTATTTTTGCGCACTTAAATTTTTCAAAATGTCATTACTAAAAGCGTATCTGCTTATTTTCATTGTATTACTGGTTGATCAGATTTCGAAAATATATATCAAAACTAATTTTATATTAGGAGAAGAAGTGGAAGTTTTCAACTGGTTTAAAATTCATTTTATTGAAAATGAAGGAATGGCTTGGGGAACTCAAATTCCGGGGACGTATGGAAAATTATTTCTTACCTTATTCCGATTAGTTGCTGTAGGCGGAATTGGTTACTGGCTATGGGATTCTGTAGAAAGAAAACACAGTTCTAACTATCTGATTGTAGCTATTGCTTTAATTCTGGCGGGAGCTTTCGGTAATATTATTGATTCTGTTTTTTATGGAGTAATTTTTGACGACAGCAGTTCGCAATTAGCAACCCTGTTTGCTGATGAGCCTTACGGCAAATTTTTTCATGGTAAAGTAGTGGATATGTTTTATTTCCCTTTCTGGCATGGAAATCTTCCGGAGTGGTTGCCGGTATGGGGCGGAAAAGAGTTTACCTTTTTTAATGCCATTTTTAATGTTGCTGATATGGCAATTTCAACGGGAGTAGGGATTTTAATTGTTTTCAATAAAAAAGCCTTTCATCATACAGAAGCATAATTTAGTATAGAGATATAAAAAGAAAGACCTGTTTTTACGCAGGTCTTTCTTTTTTACTGGACTATTTGTTTTGTCCCGGAGCATAACGTTTGGCGCTTTTTTCGCCGGTAATTTTTTTGGCCTGTCCCGGTGGAATAGATTTAGAACTATTCGATCTGGTTCCAATTCCGACAGCGCAACTGGATAAAGAGATAGAAAATATGGCAATTAAAAGGATTGCATAAAATCTTGAATTTTGAATCTGTTTCATA
>NCET01000323.1 GCA_002280815.1 Flavobacteriales bacterium 32-34-25
AGAAACTTCCGTAACGAAGGAATGGACCGAACGCATAATCCTGAATTTACTGCAATGGAAATATATGTAGCCTACAAAGACTACAACTGGATGATGGAATTTGCTGAAGGTTTATTAGAACATTGTGCCATTGCGGTAAATGGAGCTAGCGAGGTTACTTTTGGCGAGCACACCATCAACTTTAAAGCGCCTTATGCACGCGTTACAATGACTGATTCTATCAAACATTTCACTGGTTTTGATATCTCTGGAAAAACAGAACAAGAATTGTTTGAAGCTGCAAGAGGAATGGGAATCGAGGTTGACGAAACAATGGGTAAAGGAAAATTGATTGATGAAATTTTCGGCGCGAAATGCGAAGGAAATTATATTCAACCTACTTTTATTACTGATTATCCAAAAGAAATGTCACCTTTATGTAAAGAGCACCGCGATAATCCTGAACTTACTGAGCGTTTTGAATTAATGGTTTGTGGTAAAGAAATTGCCAATGCGTATTCTGAATTGAATGACCCAATTGATCAACGTGAGCGTTTTGAAGACCAAATGCGTTTGGCTGCCAAAGGTGATGATGAAGCAAACGGAATTATCGATGAAGATTTCTTAAGAGCTTTAGAATACGGAATGCCGCCAACTTCTGGAATGGGAATTGGAATGGATCGTTTGATTATGTATTTGACTAACAATGCTTCTATTCAGGAAGTTTTATTGTTCCCACAAATGCGTCCTGAGAAAAAACAAGCGTCAGTAGAACTTTCTGATGAAGAAAAATTTATCGTAGACTTATTGAAAAAAAGTGAAAACAAAATGGATTTGACGCAATTAAAAATTTCTGCAAATTTAAGCGGTAAAAAATGGGATGCGTCTATGAAAAACTTATCTAAACACGGTTTAACTAAAGTAGCTGTAGAAGGCGAAAGTAAAGTAGTGGAATTAGTGGGGTAAAAATATTTAAGATATTCATTTAATCTGTTTGATAATAACATTGATAACAGGTTATGATTGTGGTTTGTTCCTTAAATTGGGTTTAGGCATTTTGTATGAATGTGTAACTTGTTACTTAAATAAATCAAAACTTATGGAAAAAATAAAAAACGGCGTGTTTAAAACTTTGACTGCGTGAGCACAATTTTTACGACAAACCATTATCATAATGAATAGTTCAAAGTTAAGGGTTGGAATCCCTTCTCACGCGCACAAAAAAAGAGCTTCGTTTGGAGCTCTTTTTTATTTTATGTCCTTTGATTTTCTAAAAACTGTACCAAATCATCAACATTTGAATAGGGATTTAGATTAAAAACGGCAACACCATAATTGTTTTCGACAACAGATAATCTAATTTTTTCTGCATTTAATTTGGCAGTAGTGATTTTATCTTTGAGAATTGAATAATGTTTAAAATCATTCTTCTCATAATTTTCCATTCCAACGCATTTTTTTAATTCTTTTTCTAACTCTGCTTCAGAAGCAAAAGCTTTTGTTGAATTTTTATAATGAAACAGGAACCAAGCTTCAAAACAAATACTTGAAAAAATAACATCTGCATTCTTTTGAGAGGCAAGTTTAAAAACATCACCTCTTTTGGAAAAATTATCATGATCAAAAACTACAAATATTTTTTCAAAACCATCTTTCTTTGCACTTTTTAAAACATCAGTTACATCACCTTTACAGTCAATTAGATTTACAGCTATGGTTTTAGGTAAACCTAAATCTTCTTTCATTGCAGTAAAATAATTCTTCTCTGTCTTACCTTCACAAAGAATCAAGACTTTAGATTTAAAAGATCTTGCCTTAAATGTGTTATTGGGTCTTTTAGCCATAATTATGATTTTATATAGTCAATCAATTCATATCTAAAAGTTTCTCTTGCTATATTAGGTACAGCTCCCAATCTACCTTCCTGATACCATTTTTCATAATTTCCTTCTCGAATCCCCTTTATATCTGAAACTGCAAACATTTCTGTCTCGCCTTTTGAATTTTTTTCTACCAAATTAATTTGGTCTCTCCTTAATTTATTTTCAGGGCTTAATAAAGTAGTATCATGAGTTGCAAATATAAATTGCGCTCCTTTCGTATTCACTTCTGGATCATTAAACAAACCTAAAATGTATTGGGCTATTTCGGGATGCAAACTTCTTTCAAATTCATCTACAACAAATATACCTCCATAACTTAAAGTTAAAAAAACCAACGGAATAAACGCAATGACTCTCTGTGTTCCAGAGGACTCATCATCAAACTCAAATTCTATCTTTTCTCCGTTCTCATCTAAATGAAAGGTCTTAAGTTTTCCGTTTTCCTCTTCAAAATCAATGACCTGGGTATCAATTTTTTGAATCAATGATTTAGATAATTTCAAAATTTCATCATCCATAAAAACAGAACTACTTTCTATTTTATTAAAATCATCAGAATGAAGAGTATCAGTTGTAAGCGTAAGTAATTGTACAATTTCCCAATAAACTTTTCTTGCAATTTCATTATTCTCTAAAGCCACTTTACCTAAAAATAACTGATTTTCCGTTGTACGCTGTTTTATCGTCTCAAAAATTCCTTCATAACCATTTCCTTTACTAAATTCTTTACGATTTCTTTCGAACACTTTTACTTGTATTCCTTTCGGATAAAAAAAAAGTGATTCTTTTAGGATTTCATTTCTAAAAACCTCAACAGAATAAACATACAAAACATTATCAATTAATATATCAATTGAAAAAGATGAGGGGTTATTAATATTTTTTTTATTAAGTTTAAACGGATTAAACAATGCTATGGAATCGTTAGGCTTATTATCAGTAGAATTTTTCACAAACTCTTTGAATTCATATAAGGCCCTAATAATATTACTTTTCCCACTTGCATTTGGCCCATAGATTGCCGCAGAAGTAAGACCATAATAATCTTTATTTTTTGTAGCGTTGGGATTTGTCTTTATGATTCTGTTGACAGGATTTTTTAAATCACTAGGAATCATAGACAATTCTACCATTTCATTTATTGAACGAAAATTAGCTATTCTAAAGTTTAACAACATCACTTAAAGGGTTTATTTGTAAATATATTACAAATATACACATTAATAACCATTCAAAAGTTCATACAACTATTTTAAACCAACAAAGCCGCTTTATTATCAATTTCCTTATTCTCTAGTAAGACTTGAACATTTCCTAATGTTACTAAAGCAATTTGCGTCAACGCTTCATTAGTAAAAAAAGCCTGATGTGCCGTAACCAAAACATTCGGAAAGCTCATTAACCGCTGAATTGTATCATCTTGAATAATATCTTCAGAATGATCTTTGAAAAATAACTTTTCTTCCTGTTCGTAAACATCAATTCCCAAATAAGCTATTTTTCCTTTTTTTAATGCCTGAATCACATCCAAAGTTTGAATTAAAGCTCCACGACTGGTGTTAATAATCATCACATGATCTTTCATCATCGAAAGTGATTTTTCATCAATAAGATGTTTTGTTTTTTCATTCAATGGACAATGCAACGAGAAAGTTACTCCGAATTTCTCCATTTCAGCATCGGTAACGATATCAAAAGCCAAGACTTTGCAACCAAAACCTGTTACAATCTTAGCAAACGCTTTCCCAATATTCCCTGTTCCAATAATCCCAACGGTTTTGCCATGCAAATCAAAACCCAACAATCCGTTTAATGAAAAATTTTGTTCCCGAACCCGATTGTATGCCTTGTGTGTTTTTCTGTTCAAAGTCAAAATCATTGCCATGGCATGTTCAGCAACCGCTTCTGGAGAATAAGCAGGAACGCGACAGACTTTTAAATTGTGTTTTTTAGCCGCTTCTATATCGACATTATTGAAACCCGCACAACGCAAAGCTATAATCCGCACCTTTCTTTCTGCCAATTGTTTGATGACTGCCTCATTGACTACATCATTTACAAAAACGCAAACAACCTCAGTATTGCTAATTAATTTCGCCGTTTGCTCATTTAATTGGGTTTCAAAAAAATCTAATTCGTAACCAAAATCACTATTGTATTTTTCAAAAAAAACTTTGTCGTAGTTTCGCCGTTTGCTCATTTAATTGGGTTTCAAAAAAATCTAATTCGTAACCAAAATCACTATTGTATTTTTCAAAAAAAACTTTGTCGTAGACTTGGGTTGAAAAAAAAGCAACTTTAGGTTTTAATTGTAAAGCGGGATGTTTCATGAGCTATTTTTAAGATATTCCTTTGATTTCAAAGTGTTTTCAAGTTAGGCAATAATTCCTAAAGTAACTGAGAAATACCTTTTATTTAAGTAAAGTTTAAATTACACACAATACCAATCATTAAATCTTACACAGCACATTAAACCAATTCTAAAAAAACGAGTCTATATAATAAATAGATTACATTTATGCTCTTAAAACTAAAAAACATAAACTATTATAACCAAACCAAAGAACAACCACTATGACAAAAAAATTATTTTATCTACTTGTATTTTTTTTCAGCATCCCCACAATTAATTTTGCTCAACAGCCAAGCGATTCTATTCAAAAAACAAAAAATACTCCACCTGAGATTGAAAAAGTTTACCTGCATACGGATAATAATTATTACACTATTGGAGAATCATTATGGTACAAAGCTTATTCAGTCTATGCTTATACCAATCAACTTTTTGATCATAGTAAAATACTCTATGTAGAACTCCTATCGCCTGAATCTAAAATAATCAGTCGCAATATTACCAATCTTGAAGGCGGTCTGGGACATGGTGATTTTATATTAGCGGATTCTCTTGGTGTCAAACCAGGAACCTACCAATTAAGAGCTTACACTAACTGGATGCGGAATTATGGAGATGATTTTGTTTTCAAAAAAGAAATCCAAATTATTACTCCTAACAAAGAGAATGTAATCCTTTCTAAAGAAAACGATAACACAAAAACAGTCTCTAAGAGCAAAAAAGACAACTCTAAAATTGAAAACACAGCCACTTTTTTAATTGATTTTTTCCCCGAAGGCGGTTCTATGGTAGAAGAAGTAATTAGCAATATAGCCTTCAAAGCAACGGATTCCTACGGAAATCCAATTGAAATAAAAGGAACTATTTTTGACACTCATGATAAACCAATCACTTTATTCAAAAGTATTCATGACGGCATGGGAAAATTTATATTACAACCCGAAAAAAACCAAAAGTATTATGCCAAGGTGACCACTCCTAACAATGAAGAAATAAAAATAAACTTACCCGAAGTTCAAAAAACAGGCTACACACTTAGCGTCAACAAGATTGACGAGAAAAAAGTTGTCACTATTAAAACCAACGCAGCCACGCTGAATCAAAATCCAGATGCTGATTTAACTCTTATTTGCACCACAAGAGGCATTACTTATTTTGAAGGAACTCAGCCCTTAAAAGACACTAAACTTTCGTTTATATTACCCGAAGAAAATTTCCCGGAAGGTATTGCACAAATCACACTTTATGATAAACTCTCCCGACCACAAAGCGAACGATTAGTTTACATCGAAAAAAATAATGACATTACGGTTTCTTTATCAACTGATAAAAAACAATATCTTCCAAAGGAAAAAGTAAACCTCAACCTTTCGGCAAAAGACAAACAAGGGAATCCACTCATCGCTAATTTTTCGATAGCGGCAACAGACACCAATGGCATAACCGAGAATTCTGATAGTAAATTCAATATTTGTTCGTATTTCCTGATGGCCTCGGATATCAAAGGAAAAGTACACAATCCGAATTACTATTTCAACAATTCAAATCCTGCAAGATTATTTCATTTGGATTTACTCTTATTAACTCAAGGATGGCGTGATTTTGTCTGGAAAAAATTTCCAAATCTCAATATAAATCAAAACTTTAAAGCAGAAAAAGGAATTTCTATTACTGGAAAAGTGGAGAATTTATTTGGCACTACTGCCAAAGAAAATAATCAGGTACAAATGATACTTTTAAATAACAAAGCTACCGCAATGTTAAACGACACTACTGATGTGAATGGAAAATTTGAATTCAACAATATTGTTTTCAAAGGCACCGCTACCATGCTGCTCAATACAAAAAATCAGAAAGGAAAAAATAGCGGTGAATTTGTATTGGACTCTATCTACAATCCTCCCGTAGCTGTCAATTTTAAAGCTATTAAACCTCTAAATGATGAAGAAAATAAAATAACTCAAATCCAGACAAACATTCGAAATAAAAACATTCTTTTTAATATTCCCGAAGAAAACCAATTGAAAGATGTAATTATTACTGCAAAAAAGAAAAAAGATGATACCCCTGAAAGTCGCTACGGTTTTGCCGATTTTACTTATGTTCCCGAAGAAAAAGGCCCTCGATCTTCTAATATTTTTATACTGCTGCAAATTGCTATTCCTAATCTAACAGCTACTGCTAATTCAGTTCGTTTTAACCGCTATAATGGCCCACCAATTATTTTAGTTGATGGAATAGAAACGGATATGGATCTTTTGTCTTCTATTTCTACCGATGATATTGCTAAAATTGAAGCCATAAAAGGCCCTGCCATTTTTGGTTCACAAGGTGCTAATGGAGCCATAATTATCTATACCAAAATGGGTAAAGGAAGCACTACAAGTAAAAAAGTTTTTCACTCTATAGCCATGCCTATCGATGGCTATCAAAATACCCGTTTTTTCTATTCTCCTGATTACAGTCAACCAAATCCATTAGAAAAGGACAAAGCCGATATTCGAAACACCTTATATTGGAATCCTTACATTCAGCCTGATGAAAAAGGAAGCACAACAATTTCATATTACAACAATGAAGTTGACACAACTGTAAATATCGATTTAGAAGGAATAACTAATAATGGAATTCCTATTGTAGTGAAAAGCAGCTATCAAATAAAAAAATAAAAATCACAATTTCTTCTTAACAATTAAACTTTAAACATAGTTCCAAGTCTTATTTAAAAATAAAACCAATTTATTATGAAAAAATTAATCACTATTGCATTGATAGCTATTATGGGCGTATCATCTTATGCACAAGAAAAAAAGGATAGACCAAGAAGACACGATGGAAATCCAATGGAGAAATTCACTCCCGAACAACGCAATGAACTAATGTTGAAAAAAATGACATTAGATTTGGATTTGAATGCTTCTCAACAAAAAGAAATGAGTAAAATTATTGCCGAAAAAAGCGCAAAAAGAGAAGCTTATTTGAAAGACCGAAAAGCTAAAACAGAAAAACCTACTTCGGACGAAATTTTTAAAATGAAAAGCAAAATGTTAGACGAACAAATTGCTATGAATGGAAAAATGAAAAAAATCCTTTCGCCAGAACAATTTAAAAAATGGGACGAATTAAAAAAACATCACCGTGAAGGTATGAGAAAACACAATCGTCATGGAATGCACAAAAACATGAAAGATAGAAATATGAAACACAAAGACAGTAGTCGTGTAAAAAAATAAATCTTTTAAAAACACAAAGGCTGTTTCAAAATCATGAAACAGCCTTTGTGTTTTTAAGTTAATGACAATAAACTAAAGATTCAATTTATCTTTTAGTATTTGTATTTCCTGTTGGCATATAATAAATGGAACAAATACCAACTAAAAACAACACTAACGAAGCTACAAAAGCTGGAATAAGAATCTCTTTATTATTATCCAAAGCATTATTCAAAGCAGCATACAACAACCAGATTTGAATAGTGACATTCAGAATTAATATAAAAATCACAGTCGAAAGAATAGCATTTAACTTATTCGGATTAGACTGATTTTGGCTTCTTCTAAAATTACTCATAATTACGCTATTTTTTGACTATCCTATTTTCTCCTCTTGGGCTGCTCTTACATAAACAGCATCGTCTTTAAAAAAAACATCTAATTTTGGTAAAGCTCTTGGCGGCGGACCAGCCAATACATTTCCTGTTTTAGCATCAAAAGAACCTTCGTGGCAAGGACAATGAATAATTCCGGTTCCTGGCTTGTAAAAAACCGAACAAGAAAGGTGGGTACATTTTTGCTCGTATGCTTTAAACTCGCCAGTTTCCAGATGAATTAAAATATAAGGAATCGTACTTCCCTCGATAACAAAAGCGCG
>NCET01000324.1 GCA_002280815.1 Flavobacteriales bacterium 32-34-25
GTGGTCATTTTGCTCCGGAATTAGGTGGTCATTTTGAATTGGAATCAGGTGGTCACTTTAAATTGGAATTGGGTGGTCAATATCACTGGAATTTGCAGTTAATAAAAAGAACGATAACATAAGATTAAAATGCTGTTTCATAATTTATTTATTTTTTGGTTTTGTTGGTTTAATTTGGATTTATAATTTGATAATTTCCACTTAAATGCATCAGGCTAAAAAGATACATCAATCCATCATAATAAGGATCAAAATAACCATCTTCATAGGGTTCTAATTTGGCATTCCATATTGCATGGACAAAATCAAGATTGCCTTTCTTATGATTTACTAACGAGGCTGTTGCCGCAGTAGAAACCAATCCTATGGAATGTCTTAACTTTTTTACAGGTCCTGCTGGCAGAATAAAATCCGGTGTAGATCCGTCTAAATTGTACTGATCAACATAAGTTTCCATGCCTTTCGATCTTAAAAAATCTTGAAATCGCTTAGCGTAATCTTCCTGCCATTTCTTATCTTTTCCATACCAGGTATAATCCATCGCAATATTCATTGGAACCCGCCAGGAATCATATCTAAAAGCCGCCGGCATCCATCGGGTAGAATGTGATGTTCCGTCAAACTCGGTATAATCAGCATTTAATGCCGTTACCGGATGTGTTGCCTTGTGTAAAAAGTTACGAGAAACTTGGGCACATTCTTTATAAAATTCCTCGTGACCATCTTTAGCATACAATGACCAGACTTCATAAAAAGCAGGCAAATGATAAGAAGGATCAGTCCAATTATAGCTGCCTCCTTCAGGTACAAAAGTGATTTGCTTGTGCTCCGTATTAATTAAATTATAGATATTTCCAGTTCCGTCTTTTTTCCACATGGCGTCTAATATTCTACGAGCTTCCTTGTAATAGTCAATTCCTGTATTATTTCCCCATTTATTAGAAGCAAATAATAAACTTGTTATATAATATAATTCCCCGTCAGACGCAGATCCGGGCGAATTTTGTTTTTTAGTTTTAGGGTTTACACTCCAGGCAAAATAGGCTTCTCTTGGTCCCTCTTGATGCTGCATATATTTTACTGACCAACGCCAAAGACGGTCAAAAACATCTTTCTTATCCAATTGAACAGCCACCATCATTCCATAAGACATTCCTTCGGTACGAGCATCATTATTTTTAACATCAGAGACGTAACCTAAAGAATCACCTTCTTCAAAATAAACACGATCAGGACCTTCAAAAACATCATAATAGGCTTTTGCCAACTTCTTATCGATTTCAGCCTGGCTATAACCCGCTTCTTTAAAAATATTGCGATATTGAGGTGTTTTGAATGCTGACTTTACGGTTTTCTTTTTGCTTTGGCTTATAGCCAAAACTGGAACTATCAAAATAAGAATCAGTACAAAAAATTGGATAATTCGATGATAATCCTGCTTATAAAATTTATTTATAACCATAACTTATCTTTATTTAATTCTGAACCAATCAAAATCTACATATCCGCCCGTATTTTTTGTAGCATAATTAAACAGACCAAAACGGTATCCCATAAAATGTGGAAGTGTGTAAGGTAATTTTATAGTGTTCCCAATACTAATCCATTCTTTTCCGTCCAAACTGTAGTAGAACTTTCCTGTATCTGCTCTGATTTTAAAATCGCAATCTGCTTTAAAATATACTTTGTCCTGGTTTAAAGCTACGCTTGCCACTTCTTTAGAAACACCTTTTACGGCATCCAGCATCACAATTTTTTTAGCGCCATTTTCAATTTTCACTGCTATTAATCCGAATTCTTTCTGCAGTAAAGCGAGTCCTGCCATGTCTCCTTCTTTCATCTTTGAAATGTCAAGCATTGTTGAAGCTGAACTTTCAGGTCCAAAAGTTCTTTGGGTCAAGGTATTTTTAGCCTGAACAAAACTGCTGTCTATTCTGGCTGTTTTTAATCTTAAATACCCTTTTCTCTCTCTAACAGACCAAAGCGAATTATCCGGATTATGATTCCATTGCCAAACTAAAGACAAATCCTTATCACTTTTTTTACGTGTAAACTCATCTGAATTTACAATTCCGGGAATTAGTCCTTTGCTTGGAGGTAAATCTAAAAATTCAGGAACTTTTCCATTCACGCCTAATATTGGCCAGCCATCTTCCCATTTAACCGGAACTAAATAAGGAATACGTCCTACACCTCCGGCATCTTTAAATAAATAAGAAAACCATCTACCATCTGGAGTATCGATAAGTCCACCTTGTGCCACACCCTGATCTTGCAATCCCACTTTTCCTTCCCAAGGACCATTGATGTTATCGGCACGATGAATAACTACAGTTCGCATCCCGCCTCTTGGCCAGTTGATATTAAATAAATAATATTTTCCATTAATTTTAAAAAGTTGAGAACCTTCAGATTGCAACATAATATTGTTTCCGGCAGGAGCACTTGCATTTTCTATTAAGACTCTTTTGGTCTCTTCTTTTACGCCCGAAAGATCTTTGTTTAACTCTATAATTTGAAGTTTTCCTGCTCCCCAAACCATATACACTTTTCCATCATCATCAAAAAGAATGGAGTGATCGTGATATGAGTTGTTTAATACTATTTTTTTCCAAGGTCCTTTTTCTATGTTTTTTGTTGAATAAATATAGGTTTTACCCGTTGTTCCTGAAAAAGTACTTACATAATAAATTCCTTCATGGAAACGCAAACAGCTAGCCCATGAACCTCTGCCATAATCATTTTTTCCATTATCTAAATTGATTCTGTCATTATCATCTTCTAATGTTTCGTACGCATAATTAACCAGTTTCCAATTTACTAAATCAGTAGATTTCATAATTGGAACTCCTGGATTAACGTGCATTGTAGTGCTGCTCATATAGTAGGTATTCCCTACTCTAATCATTGATAAATCAGGAACATCAGCATAAATCAATGGATTTTTAGCTTTATTTTCCTGCGCATAATTAGTAGTAATTGTTAAACCCACTAGCAAAACAATATAAAAAAAGGTATCTCTTATTTTCATGTCAATTTTTATTTTAAAGCTTTTACACCTTCAGTTGTTTGTACTATTTTTTGAATAGTTCCATCCTCATTATAATACATATAATCTACACAAACAGAGCGTCTGTAACTACCTCCTGTAGGCAAAGTTCCGTTATGGTAAAAAAAGTATGAGTTTCCTTTATAATCAATAATTCCTGGATGAGTAGTAAAACTGTTAGGTACATTTTCTTGAATAATACCTTGATAATTCCATGGTCCAGCTGGATTTGTAGCAGTACAATATTCTATCATTTCTGGTTTTGTACCTGCACTAGCATATACTAAATAGTAGAGATTTTTTCTTTTGTACACCCAAGGACCTTCGATATAATTTTTAGGCTTGAAAGTGGTAATAGGGCCATCCATTTCTATCATGTTCTCTTTCAATTTCACCCATTTACAGCTTCCATTACCCCAAAACATGTAAGCTTGTCCATCATCATCCACAAATACGGTA
>NCET01000325.1:0-2092 GCA_002280815.1 Flavobacteriales bacterium 32-34-25
AATATCGGAATTACAAGACGTTGAACACGCCAAGGATATTGTCGATTTGCTTCGTTATAAAGAAGACACTGCGGGTGGAATCATGCACAAGGAATTAGTAAAAGTCAACGAAAACTGGAACGTACTAACCTGTGTGAAAGAAATGCGTATTCAAGCCGAAAACATTTCTCGTGTACATTCCATTTATGTGGTTGATGATGAAGATCGTTTGAAAGGACGCTTGTCACTGAAAGATTTATTGACTACTTCTACAAAAACGGCAATTAGCGATGTTTACATTCGAAAACTTAATTATGTAAATGTTGATGCCGAAGATGTTGAAGTGGCCCGTATCATGCAAAAATACGATTTAGAGGCTATTCCTGTGGTGGACGAATTAGGACGCCTAGTGGGACGAATTACCATTGATGACATCGTAGACGTAATCAAGGACGAAGCCGATCAGGATTATCAGTTGGCTGCGGGTATCTCACAAGATGTTGAAGCCGATGATAGTATCATGGAATTGACTAAAGCGCGTTTGCCTTGGTTGGTTTTAGCCTTATTAGGTGGATTTATAACCGTAAGAGTCTTAGGATTGTTCGAAGGTGCAATGTTAGAACATGGCAATCTTTTCTTTTTTACTCCGCTAATTGCAGCGATGGCAGGAAATGTTGGAGTACAATCTTCGGCAATTATTGTGCAGGGTCTGGCTAATGATACTTTGAGTGGTTCCTTATTCAACCGATTGATAAAGGAAGTTTCGTTGAGTTTATTAAACGGCGTTATTCTTGCCAGTATTTTGTTTCTTGGCAGTCATTTTTTATTGAATGTACAAATTGTAATTGGTCTTATTGTTACCATTGCGCTTATTTCGGTAATTGTAATCGCATCATTAATTGGGACTTTTATTCCGTTGTTATTGGATAAATTTGGAATTGACCCCGCTCTGGCAACCGGACCATTTATTACAACAAGTAACGACATCTGTGGAATCTTAATTTATTTTTCGATTGCCAAACTGATTTTAGGTTTTTAATAATTAGAAGATAATAAAACAATAAAGAATATGAATATACATATCATTGGAGGAGGAAATTTAGGAGCAGCTATTGCATTAGGAATGGCTAAATTTTCCACTGAACACCAGGTTACAGTAACCAGAAGAAACACATCAAGCATTTTATATTTAGAAAAATTAGGCGTTACTGTTTCTTCAGACAACAAACACAATATACAACAGGCTGATATTATCATTTTAACAATTAAACCCTATCAGGTGGATACTGTTTTAGCGGAGATTCTTCCTGTTATTTCCAATAAAATAATTGCTTCTGGAGTAAGCGGATTGTCTATTGAAGCACTTCAGAGTAAAATTGACGAAGACCATCAAGCTATTCGAATTATGCCTAACATTGCGGCACAATACGGAGCTTCGGCAACTTGTATTTCTTTCAATGAAAAACATGCTGAACAAGGCGAAAAATTAGTAACTATATTTAAAGACTTAGGAACAGCTCCAGTAATTGACGAAAAATTAATGGATGCCGCTACTGTTTTAGCTGCAAGCGGAACTGCTTTTGCTTTGCGTTACATTAGAGCGTCTATGCAGGCTGGAATCGAAATAGGATTTGACTGGAAAACAGCATTGGCTATTTCAGCACAAACGGTAAAAGGAGCTGCAGAAATGGTTATGGAAGAACAAATTCACCCAGAACAATTAATCGACAGAGTAACTACTCCTCAAGGTTGTACTATTGCAGGATTGAGCGAAATGGAATCTCACGGATTCAGTTCGTCATTAATTCGCGGAATAAAAGCGGCGGTTAAGAAAATTAAAGGGATTTAATATTCCTGTTTTTAAAATACAAAAAGGGCTTCTCGATAATTTGAGAAGCCCTTTTTTCAACATAACTAAAAAGGCAAATTATTTTTTCTTGGTTTTCAAAGCCATATCGTTATCATCAATGTCCTGACCAAAATCAGGCATGCCGTCTTTAGTCCATTTTAATACTCTGGCGTGAGTATGACGGTTTGGATCCGATAAGGCATCTCCTTTGATTTTTTCGTAATCACGAGCGTGGTAAATCATTACATCTGTTTTTCCATCTTC
>NCET01000325.1:2103-7240 GCA_002280815.1 Flavobacteriales bacterium 32-34-25
CGGAGAACGTTAAAAACACCTTTCCATTTCTAATTAATACAGCAGGTCCTTCGTTTACTTTGTAAGTGTGCATTTCCCAATCGTAATCGGGCTGACTAATTACCACTTGTTTTTCATCTACTGTGGTTGGGCTAGTCATTTTTGCAATATACAAACTGGTGTTAACTACATTTCCAGGCCCTCTATCTACCCAAATAAGGTAACGTTGCCCGTTATGCTCAAAAGTAGTCGCATCAAGAGCAAACACATCTTTTTTAGTTACAATTTGGCCTTCTTCTTTCCACTCTCCTTTCGTTGGATCTTCGGAAGGATTTGACAAGGCGTAAATGCGTATTTTCCATCTGTCTTCAGCCGATCCTGCTGCAAAATAAATGTACCATTTCCCATCAATTCGATGCAATTCAGGCGCCCAAATGTGATTTCCCATAGCCCCTTTATCGTGTTTACGCCATACCACAACTGGTTTTGCTTCTTTAATACCATTAATCGTTTTTGAACTGCGAATTTCAATTCGATCGTATTCTGGAGCGGTAGCGATAAAATAATAGGTTCCATCTGGAGTTTTTGTCACAAATGGATCGGCGCGTTGTAATGCTAGTGGATTATTGAATTGGTTCTTTTTCAACTTTTGAGAATGAACAGCCATTCCGCTAACAATAAAACTTAATAAAATACTAAGGCGTAAAAAGTTCATGGTTATCTTTTTTTTGAATGTAAATAGATTTTTAAATGTAAAATACACATTTGTAAACAAGAATGTAAATATAGTTTATTTCATGTTTATTTTTTTAAAAAATTGGATAACTACTAAAATTTGCTGTTTTTAAGCTAATAAATTTGTAAATAAAATAACTCAATTAACTGATTGCCATGTATTTCAACCGTAAAAAAAGCATTATATCGAATATTAGTCCAGTTGTTTTTATAAAATTAAAAATAGACGTAAATTTATAGAGTCGATCCCCGTCTACTTCCTAACTTTTCTTGCTAGTGGTTTAATTTTTAACTAACATTAAAAAAGCATTATTATGAAAAAGTTATTCAACATGTTTTACGACAAAATTTCTCGATTCTTATTTGGAGACGAAAAAGTGGTAAGATATTAACGGAAAATGAATCGGTAAAAAAGAGCGTATGTAAAAAAACTACTTTAGGTTTGATTAATTCGAAGGAGAACCATTTCTAAGTTTATCTAAATTTAGAAATGGTTTTTTGTTATTTTTGAGGTCTCAACTTAAAAACAGTTATGAATATCAAAATTCTTCACATAGACAGTAATAATCCCGTTTTAATGCAGCAATTGCAGGAATTAGGTTTTGAAAACCATGAAGATTTTACTTCGTCGAAAGAAATTATAGAATCAAAAATTCAGGATTACCACGGAATCGTAATTCGCAGCCGATTCAAAATTGATAAAACCTTTTTAGACAAGGCAACAAACCTTCAATTTATAGCCCGTGTGGGTGCAGGATTAGAAAGTATAGATTGCGATTATGCTTCGTCCAAAAACATCCAATTGATTGCTGCTCCCGAAGGAAACCGAAATGCCGTAGCCGAACATTCTCTAGGCATGATTTTGTCGCTTTTTAATAATCTCAATCGAGCAGATCGCGAAATTCGTTCCGGACATTGGAACAGAGAAAGCAATCGTGGACATGAATTAGATGGCAAAACTGTAGGCATCATTGGTTATGGGAATATGGGAAAATGGTTTGCTAAAAAACTAAGAGGTTTTGATGTGGAAGTGCTTTGTTATGACATCAAAGAAAATGTGGGCGATACCAATGCAAAACAGGTTTCATTAGCCGAATTACAACAAAAAACAGATGTTTTTAATACTTCGAGGGGAAAGAACATAGTAACATCCGATTTGGTTACGGCTTTGCAATCAGGAAAAATATTAGGTGCTGGATTAGACGTTTTAGAGTATGAGAAACTTTCTTTTGAAACTTTATTTCAGGATAAAACGACGCCCGAAGCTTTTCAGTATTTATTAGAAGCTGACAATGTACTATTATCGCCTCACGTAGCGGGCTGGACATTTGAAAGTCACGAACGATTAGCGCAGGTAATTGTAGATAAAATTAAAGCACTCTATTTCAATTAGAATAAAAAGATGCGTTGTTGCGTTTTAATATTTCAATATAATTTCATAAATTTAATAATTGATAATCAGTTAAATGTGTGATTATGGAAAATTCAAAACACGAACATTGGAACAATCCGCAACCCGTTGAAGAAGACAATAAAAAACTGGCTGCTGGTTTATTAGCTATAATTTTGGGTCCTTTAGGAATTCATAAATTTCTGTTAGGTTACACTAAAGAAGGTGTAATTTGGCTTTTTCTAAGCTTAATCACTTTTGGTGCACTAACAGGATTGTTAGGACTTATAGAAGGAATTATTTATTTGACTAAGTCTGATGAAGAATTTTATAGAACCTATCAACTAGGCCGAAAACCTTGGTTTTAAAAACAAAAAAGTCTCTAATTACAGAGACTTTTTTGTTACACAGGATATTCTCCTTTTTCGTTAAATTTCCGTTCCAATTCGGCCTGAAATTCTTCCATTACGGGTTTCATGGTGCTTTCTGGAATATCAGCAATTCTAATGTACATTAAACCATCTACAGCATTGTTGAACAAAGGATCCACGTTAAAAGCGACCACTTTTGCGTTTTGCTTGATGTATTTTTTTATCAATACGGGCAAACGTAAAATACCTGGTTCTAATTCGTCAATAATTTTATCAAACTTATTCAAATCGGCTTCAGTTTCATTAAAAATGAAATCTTTGTCGGCATCTTTCAGTTTTACTTTATAGGCTTTTTTCGGATGAATGTATTGGGCAATATAAGGATCGTAATAATTCGATTTCATAAATTCAATCATCAGCGATTTAGAAAAATCAGAAAACTGATTACTGATACTTACTCCACCTAAAAGATATTTATGCTCTGGAAAACGCAATGTAGTATGAATAATTCCTTTCCACAGCAGGAACAACGGCATTGGTTTTTGTTGGTATTCTTTGATAATAAAAGCACGCCCCATTTCAATGGATTGGTGCATCATTTCATATAATTCTGGCTCAAAACGAAACAAATCGTTCAAATAAAACCCTTCGATACCGTGTTTTGGATAAATTTCAGAACCCAATCCCATTCGGTAAGCACCTGCTATTTTTTGAGCTTCATCATCCCATAAAAACAAATGGTGGTAATATTGGTCAAATTTATCTAAATCGATAGATTCATTGGTTCCTTCACCTACTTCTCGAAAAGTTATTTCACGTAAACGTCCGATTTCGTGTAAAACACTCGGAATTTTATCTGCTTGCGCAAAAAACACTTCGTAGTTCTTACTTTGTAAAAGGCGGCAATCAGTATCTCTTAAAGCTTTTACTTCCGAAATTATTTTTTCCTCATTAGCCGGAGTTACAATTTCCTTAGGATTTTTTGTGATTTTTAGATTCGAAGGAGTAAGTAGTTTGCTTTCTTTTTCAAAAGGATTAGCAAGCATATAGGTTTTCTTTCTCAAAAATTCAGAATAAGCCTCAATACTTTCGTATTCATTTTGTTCAGCTACCGAAATGGCTTTTCCTATTCTCACCTTAATAACGCGGTTTTTTTGACTAAAAAGTTCCGATGGTAATTTTGCAGTGCGCAAAGTTCCACTGATTTTAGAAAGCAAATAAAACAAACGGCTGTTTTTAGCATGAAAATAAATAGGAATAACAGGAACTTGAGCTTTTCTAATTACTTTGATAGCGCCTTCTTCCCAAGGTTTATCAACAATAAGCTGACCGTCTTTATAACTCGAAACTTCACCAGCAGGAAACATTCCAAGGGGTTTTCCATCACTTAAATGACGTAAAGTTTCTTTGATTCCTAAAACACTCGATTTTTTATCCTTATGGTTTTCAAAAGGATTTACCGGCATGATGTATTGCTTTAAGGGCTCAATTCGATGCAATAAAAAATTAGCAATAATCTTAAAATTAGGCTCTCTTTCTAGCATTAATTTCAACAATAAAACACCATCAATTCCTCCTAATGGATGATTTGAAATGGTAATATATGCACCATCTTTAGGCAAACGTTTATAGTCTTCTTCGGGAATTTCAAATTTTATTTGTAAATCGTCGACAATTCCATTTAAAAAATCAATTTCTTTTAAGTGTTTATTGCGATTATAAACTTTATTTAGTGTAGAGATTCTAAGTACCTTCATTAATAACCAACCGGAAAAAGTCCCTAAGACTCCGTATTTCTCAACATTGATTGTTTTTGCAACTTCTTTGGCGGTAACTAAACCCATCTATTTTTTGTTTTTTGAGCGAAAAACAAAGATAGAAAAAAACTCGATTATCCGGCTATGAGCCTAATTTGATTTTATTTTTTTTGTGCAGCAACCGTTTTATTTTTTAGTATTTTTGGAAATCAAAAAACAAATTAGATGAGAATTGTATCTTATAATGTCAATGGAATTCGAGCGGCAATTTCAAAAGGATTTATTAATTGGTTAGAACAGGCAAAACCGGATGTAGTTTGTCTTCAGGAAATTAAGGCTACGCCAGATCAACTTCCGTTGTTGGACTTTGAATTAGCAGGTTATCCGTATCATTATTGGTTTCCAGCTACTAAAAAAGGCTACAGTGGTGTTGCTATTTTATCCAAAATCAAACCAAATAACGTAGTTTTTGGCACAGGAATTGAGCACATGGACTTCGAAGGAAGAACTGTTCGTGTTGATTTTGATGATTTTTCAGTAATGAGTCTTTATTTGCCATCGGGAACTAATATTGAAAGACTCAATCATAAATTTATGTTTATGGATGATTTCCAAAATTATATTAATGATTTGAAAAAAGAAATTCCAAATCTTGTCATCTGTGGTGATTACAATATTTGTCACGAAGCTATCGATATTCATGACCCAATTAGAAACGCTAAAGTTTCTGGATTTCTTCCAGCAGAACGCGCTTGGCTGGATGCTTTTTTGAAAAATGGATTTATTGATAGTTTCCGTCATCTAAACAAAGAACCTGGACATTATTCCTGGTGGACTGTACGTGTAAAAACGGCAAGAACGGATAATAAAGGTTGGCGTATTGATTATTGTTTGGTAAGCGAACC
>NCET01000326.1 GCA_002280815.1 Flavobacteriales bacterium 32-34-25
TTAATGAATAAATTAACTTAACTTTAGTTTTTGGGCAGAGTTTATTTCGTTTTTTCAATTCATCTTGATTAATTTTCTTTTAAATGTATACTAAAATTATATACTTCGTAATCTGTTTTTTTATTGGTTTGTATTCCTATTCTCAGGAAGGAATTCCCGTATATACAGATTATCTTTCTGATAATTATTATTTGCTACACCCATCAATGGCTGGAGCTTCTAATTGTGCTAAACTAAGACTTACAGCTCGTAAACAATGGTTTGATCAAGAAGATGCACCATCGCTTCAAACCTTGAGTTTTAATGGTAGAGTAGGTGAGAAAGCTGGGGCTGGAATCATTCTTTTTAATGACAAAAATGGTTATCATTCTCAAAAAGGAGTGAAGTTGACTTATGCTTATCATTTGATGTTTTCTAGAGATGAAATCGATTTGAATCAGTTGTCTTTTGGTATTAGTGGAGGTTTGATTCAGAGTAATTTAGATGAGACTTCGTTTTTAGGTTCGGGTGTTAATGATCCAATTATAAATGGAACGGTAGTTCAAAAAGATTCTTATTTTAATGTCGATTTTGGAATGTCATATAATTATCTGGATTTTTATGTTCATGGTACTATTAAAAATGCCATTGAAGCCAGACGCGAAATTTATACTGAGTTTGAAAGCGATAATCTAAGAAAGTTTATTTTGAGTACGGGTTATATTTTTGGCAATAAAGACCGAATTTTATGGGAGCCTTCTGTGATGTTTCAGTACACCAGTCAAACTACCGAAAAGGCTATAGATTTAAATATGAAAGCTTATAAAAGTATGGATTTTGGAACTTTATGGGGCGGACTTTCCTATAGAACCAGTTTTGACGGAGCCGAATTTAATAATGGAAATGGCACTTCTAAACAAAGATACCAATCGATTACTCCAATAGTAGGTGTAAACTTTAAGAATGTAATGTTTGCCTATACGTATTCTCATTTGGGAGGAGATGTAAAGTATGGAACGGGTGGTTTTCACCAAATTACTTTAGGTCTTGACCTTTTCTGCAAACGCGAGAAATACGAATGTTTTTGTCCTGCCATTAATTAATTATTTAAAAAATCATGTTGATAAAATCGGTTAACGGAAAATCACCTGCAATTCCTGAGGATTGTTATGTGGCTGAAAATGCTACTATTGTTGGCGATGTTACTTTAGGAACTTCTTGTAGCGTGTGGTTTAATGCCGTAATTAGAGGTGATGTCAATTATATTAAAATTGGTAACAAAGTCAATATTCAGGACGGAGCAGTGATTCATTGTACCTATCAAAAATATCCAACTATTATAGGAAATAATGTTTCCATTGGACACAATGCTATTGTTCATGGTTGTGTGGTACACGACAATGTTTTGATAGGAATGGGCGCTATTGTAATGGATAATTGTGTTGTTGAAAGTAATTCTATTATTGCAGCAGGTGCCGTGGTAACTCAAAACACTACCATTACTTCAGGCTCTATTTGGGCAGGAGTTCCAGCTAAAAAAGTAAAAGACTTAAATCAATCTAGTTTTCCTGGAGAAATTGAACGCATTGCCGAAAATTATCTCATGTATTCCAGCTGGTTCAAGGAATAATTCCCAAATATAAAAACCAATATTTTCTATTCCAAATCCAATGTAGTTTGAATAGTATTGGAATTTAGAATTTTCTGTTTGGGATTTTAATAAATCTATAAATTGATTCTTTCAAAGAAAGCATTTTTATAGCTTTCGCTAATAGGAATACGCTTATCTGCAATTAGGACTTTGTTTTTTTGGATGGATTTCACATATTTTATATTGATTATATAAGAGCGGTGAATTCGGGAAAAACCTTTAGACGAAAGTGTGTTTTCTAATTTAATTAAGCTGATTAATGTTAATGTAAATTTGTTGTCGCTAGTGTAAATTTTGACATAATCTTTCAAACCTTCGATAAACAAAATATCCGAAAAGTTGATTTTTACATTTTCGTACTCTGAACGTACAAACATAAAATCAGGTTCCATTTCTGGAGCTACTATTTTAGGCGTAACGGTTGAAGTGGTGTTTTGAGATTGAAACAATTGTTGTGCTCGCATCACCGATTTTAAGAAACGATGGAAGGGAATTGGTTTTACCAAATAATCAACAGCACCCAGATTAAAACCTTCTACAGCATAGTCCGAATAAGCCGTGGTGAAAATTATTAATGGTTTTTTATCGATTGCATTTAGAAAATCAATCCCTGAAAAATGAGGCATTTCGATGTCCAGAAAAATCAAATCAACATTCGAATTATTAATTACCGCAATGGCATCAATAGCATTATTGAAGGTATTGATGAGTTCAAGACTTTCAACTTTGCTAACAAAATCTTTGATTAAATCAACCGCTAAAGGTTCGTCATCTATAATTACACACTTCATTTTGTTTCGTTTTCCAATGGTTCTAGTCTTAAATTCAAATGAACACTGTATTTATTATCCGTTTGCGTAATCGTTAATTGATGCGCATTGGGATATAAAATATTGAGTCGGTTTTTTATATTGGTTAAGCCAATGCCGGAATTATTCGGATCTTTAATTTGGTTTTCAATCCTATTTTCGATCCAAAAATCTAAGATATTGTCCTCAATGCTAATTTTAATTTTTACAAAGGTAGTTCCTTTATAATCCGTTCCATATTTAAAGGCATTTTCTATGAACGAAATTAACAATAGCGGTTCAATCGATTTGTTTCTGGTTTCGCCGTGAATGTTGATAAAAATGTTCTCTATATTGTTTAATCGTAATTTTTGTAATTCGATATAATTTTTAATATAGTTGATTTCCTTTTCTAAAGATACTGCTTTATTGTCGGTTTCATAGAGCATGTAACGCATCATTTCCGATAAGGTTACAATGGCATCAGGCACTAAATCTGATTTTTTATAAGCCAACGAATAAATGCTATTTAAGGCGTTGAATAAAAAATGCGGATTGGTTTGCTTTCGCAAATAGTTTAATTCCGTTGTTGTTTTTCGTGTTTCTGAAATTAATTTGTTTTGTTGGTTGATATAAAATTCAGAAAGCGTTTTAATTATTGTACTTATCGTAACGATAAATAAATAAAAAAGGGATGGGAAAAACTTGAAAAAAAAGGGTGGTTTTTTTAGGAATTTTTTCTCGGGAATGAATTCTTTCCCCGTTGCATCAAATAGTTTTTGATGAGGGAAATTGTGAAATTCAGGAGTGAAATAAAAAATTTTAAGACAGCTGAAAAAGGCAACTATAGTAAATATGATTCCCAGATAAGCGGCATATTTTTTTTGCAAAAGCAAATTGGGTACAAAATAAAAATAATTAGCATAAAATAATAAGATACCGCCAGACCATTGTACATAAAATTCGGCATCTATACTGGTGAAATTTTGATAAAATGGCAATAAGGAGGCAATTATTAAAAAGCACCAAATGATACTGTGTATCAGTATTTTGTTTGAATTGTTGTTTGTAATT
>NCET01000327.1 GCA_002280815.1 Flavobacteriales bacterium 32-34-25
TTTTACATTAAATATTTCCAAATGCCATTGAAATTTCTTGCTGTATCGCTTTCTAATAAAATATTTCCCTTCTGGAATGCAGGAAACTTTCCTTTCGTTATTCTTCCAAGGCAATTCAATAGTGTTACAGATGAATTTACCGTTACATTCAAGTTTTCCGTTTGTTCCATCAGGGAAATAAGTTCTAGTAATAGAGATAACCATTATACACCGCTATCTACTTTCACAATCGATAATGGATTGTAAGAACCGTTTTTCAATGAATACATTTGACCATTTACCTCTTGATAAAATTCGACACCTAAAGCCAAAAACAATGGTTTTGTGCTGGCTGGAGTAACAGGATTCGAATGATTAATTGCAACAGTTGGATTGATGTTCCAAGGCAAAATAGCCGTTTCTGAATTGGAAACAACAAATGTTTCTGCTTCAAAATCAATTTCAGCCCCTGCAGAAATAATCTTGTAATGCGTTGAACCACTTGGTGCCGAAATCATATTCAATGGCACAAACGGAGCTAAACTAACATCAATATCCCCAGTTACACGGTTAATTGTAGCCACAAAAGGAGCAAATAAACTGGTACCCAGTTTTCCTTGAATATTGAATTCAAAGCCTGCTAAAAGCTCCGCTTCACCATCAATTACATTTCGTAATCCTCTCACACTAGTTGTATCAGCTTGGATAACCTTAACCATTTGTTGAGTCAAACGGCTAACCATTCTACTATCCGCAGAATTGATTAAAACAGCTCTCAAAGCTGTTCTTAATATCTTTCCAGCCTTCCCTGCTCTACCAAATTCAGAACCATTCTCACGCGTTCTTTGAAACGCAGGATCACTCGCTATTCTACTCGCATCAATTCCGCCTTTTTCACGCGCCAAATGACCGTCTTTGGTTTTGTAAAAAGTAATATCTCCGATAGTACCTTTCAATTTAATTATGCCTTTCTGTCTTGCCATAATTTCTAAAATTTAGATTAAAATTCATTTTAAAATCTCTAAATCATCTTTTCAGTTGCAACATCTTCTATCCGATTTCGAAACAAATTTTAGTCAATTAAACAGAAGAAAAAAGCAAGCATAGTTCCATATGTCATAAAGCAACATAAATGGCTTAAATCGACATAAACGCCCATTTAAAAGCATCATAAATCACCTAAAATTGCAAATGAAATTTATATTTCAAAAATTATTATTTTTGTATAGTTTTAAAGATTGTTTATCAGCAGGTTTAAGTTAATCAAAGCCTAGTCAAAGGCATAGATAGTGTATGGAAAAACTAAAACAGAGGGTTTGCATCTATCCGAAGGACATACAGCGCATAACAGGAAAGAGTTATCGTCAAAGCACCAGATTAATGCAAAAAGCAAAAACCAACCTCAACAAGCTCGAAAATGAGTTCTTAACTATCGATGAGTTTTGTTCGTTTGCAGGCTTAAAATATGAACAAGTAGCTCACTTGATCTTTGGTTAGAAATTCTAAAATAAGGTTACTAATAATTAAACTTTAGAGATTCCCAAACCATACTATTAACTAGTTCATTATTTGATATTGTTTTCTTTATAATCACTTCTTTAAGTCCTTAATTATCTCTATATTTGTAATATAAGTTAATCGAAGTTTTGCAATGCCAAAAGCAGGTGCATAATAGAGACCCTAGTTTTCGAGCAGATATTAAAAATCTATATATCAATCGGTTAGAAATGGACAACAAATCCCTCTTTCTCCGCTTAATAAAAACCCTAGCAATTGTAAATCAGTAAGTTAGGGTTTTTTATTTACAATATATCCCCACATTATCCCCACAATTTTCATGAAAAAATAATTACTAATTTTACATTAAAACAGTAATTATGAAAACTCAAGTATCAGTAAAACATATAGTTATTGATTTTATTTACCTTAAAAATCAATTAAAAGACTTGTTTAAAGACAAGAAAGAATACCAACCTATCATTGATTTTCTTTGCGATAAAGATTATTTAGATGATGAATTGGATCTTCCTTTTCCTAAACTAAAAGATGTTGAAGAAGCTACTGGACTAAAATCCTACACTCTTCGAAAACTATGGGTCAAGTTCAAAAGTTGGGGATTATGCAAAAAGTTGCGTTAATCTGAACAGGAAGAAATCTATTTTCCTAACACCTCTAAACTGAGATCTAAAAGCTTTTATTTTTGCGTTAAAAGATTCTGCTGAAGCATTAGTACTTCTGTTGTCAAAATAATTTAGAATTGACTGGTAATTAAATGTTATGGTGTTAAGAACAATATTAAAGTTTTTAAATCCCGATTCTTCTACTTTTCTGTACCAATGAGCCAGTTTAGTCATAGCAATCTGTTTGTTGTTATTGTAATTGTAAATACTTCGAAGTTGTTGAGTTAAATTATAAGCTGTTTTTATATCAGGATATAATTCGAATAGTATTTGTGCTCTTTCTTTTTGGTTCTGAGTCCATTTCTCTGAGTGTTTATACAGTAAATATCTGCTTCTGGCTAATAACTGTTTTAGAGAATCTCCATTGGATAAAAGTTGGGGTATATGCGTTTTATTTTCCGATTTAGATTGTATTATCAATTGATTCTCCTTATCCATGGCTTCCCAACGATGTTTGATTCTAATTTCCTGTAATGCCTCCAAGGTTAATTTTTGAACATGAAATCGATCTGTAACTTGTATTGCTTTTGGGAAGCATTTTTTTGAGATTAATTTCATGGAATTAGCCATATCTAGTGTTATCTCCTTAACTGATTGCCTTTTTTTATAATCAATTTTACAGATGTGCTCAATAACTTCCTCAGCTTTAGTTCCTGCAATAATAGCTACTAAGGCTCCTTTTTTACCTTTGGCTTTCTTGTTGGTAACAATCGTGTACAGTTCTCCTTGTGATAAAGCTACTTCGTCTATGGATAAATGAGAACCAATATTTTCAGGGTAAATAATCCATTGATGTGCATGCTTGCGAGGCATCCAAGTGTTAAATGTACTGATATGGTTTTTATATTGTCTTTGAAGTTTTTTACCATTTAGACCAAAGAACCTGCCAACGGTATGGCAGTCGGTAGCATTGTTATCTATTAATTTCTTTTAAAAAAGCCGCAAACTCCTGAGTCATGCGTGTTCCTTTGGCTACTAAAGCCCAATCTCTTTTGATGATTTCTCCGGTGGTTTTGTTAGTCCAACGACGTCTTTTGATATGTAAATAGACAAACTTACCACGTAAGGGAAAATCCTCAATAGTAATCTCATCTAGAAATCCCTTGGAAACTAGTTCAAAGGAATTAAGCTCTTGTGGAGGTTTTATTTTTTCTTCAAAATAAAGATGTAATACTTCCTCTGTATTAGTGGTAGAAACTACTTCAAAGTGTTCTATCAAAAAATCAGGAAGCATAAATTTTAAAAGTTCTATAGGAGTCATATCAAATTCTTAGATTGCAAATTTCCACTTTTATTTTGACATTCCTCCCCAGGTTTTGGGATTGATCC
>NCET01000328.1 GCA_002280815.1 Flavobacteriales bacterium 32-34-25
TTTTTGTATGGGGTTCAATACCTATATCGAAGAGTTAAAATCGGCTATGGTTTCTAAAAAATTAGTCGAAACTATAAACGAAAAATTAGTTGATGAAAAGGAACGTTCGGAACAATTAGCGTTATCAAGAGATCAATTTTTGTCTAATGTGAGCCATGAAATACGCACTCCTCTTAATGGAATTATAGGATTTACTGATTTGTTATTAAACAATTCAACATTAGATTCCGACCAAAAGAGTCAATTAGAATACATTAAGATGTCTGGAGATATTTTGTTGGTGATTATTAATGATATCTTAGATATTGCTAAAATGGAGTCAAAACAAGTTGATTTTTCAAACAAACCATTTAATTTGAAGCAATTAACACGTTTGGTTCATGAAACTTTTTCGGTAAAAACACAAGATAAGGCAATAGATTTTAAGATTTCTATTGATAAAGAATTGCCTGCTGTTTTAAATGGTGATTCGGTTAGGGTTACTCAAATCTTATTTAATTTAATTAATAATTCAATCAAATTTACTCCAGCCAATGGGAAAATTAGATTGAAAATTAAATTCCAAGATGAAGAAGACGATTTTTATATTGTAAAAATTATTGTTAGAGATTCGGGAGTAGGTATTCCTGAAGATAAATTAGAGGGTGTTTTTGGTCCTTTTGTTCAACTGGGTAATGACTCTGGTTCAGGTCTTGGGCTAACAATTATCAAGAAGATTGTTAGTATTATGAATGGTGATATTCAGGTAAAAAGTAAGTTAGGTGTTGGTACTAAGTTTGTTGTTACACTCCCTTTTCCTAAGAGTGATTATTATTTTTCTGTTTCTAAATCGTTTCTTGATAATGAACAAACCGCTGTAACTCCTATTGGTGAGAATAGAAAAATTAAAGTATTGATTGCCGAGGACAATCGTATTAATCAAATTTTAGCGCAAAAAGTACTATCGAAATTCAATATTGATTGTGTGGCTGTTTCTAATGGGAAATTAGCTGTTGACGCTGTTGAAGATGAAGATTATGATTTGATTTTAATGGATTTGATGATGCCGGTAATGAATGGGTACGAAGCTACTTCGGCCATTCGTAGTTTAAGAAATCATACTAAGAAAAATATTCCAATTATTGCCTTGTCGGCAGTTGTGACAGATTCGGTTACAGATGCCTGTAGAGCGGTTGGTATTGATAGATATATTTCTAAACCTTTTGATTCAGAGGAATTGTATGGTTTAATAATGGAATTGCTGGAAAGAGATAGTTAAAGTTTTAATTTTATATAAGCCAACCCTATCAGGGTTTAAAACCCTGATAGGGTTAGAAAGTAGTAAATTAGAAAAACATGGAAGTAAAAGATCCCATTCTTTACGGAAATTACTACCACATCTATAATAGAGGCAATAACGGTATTGATGTTTTTTTAGATAATGATAGCTATTATCATTTCCTCCGATTGTATGCTAAATATATTGAGCCTGTTGCCGAAACCTATGCTTGGTGCTTGCTTAAAAATCATTTTCATATTTTAGTTCGAATCAAAGATAAAGTTGAAGTAGATGAAAACGATTTAACTTATACAACTACTGAAAAACCAAAAGTAATTGATCCTTCAAGACAGTTTTCGCATTTGTTTAATGCTTATACACAGGCAATCAACAAGCGGCATAATAGAACAGGCTGTTTGTTTGAGAATGTTTTTGAAAGGAAATTAATATCTTCCGAGCGTTATTTTCAACAATTGATTTTTTACATCCACAATAATCCTGTTCGTCATGGTTTTGTAAAACAAATGAATTTGTATCCATGGTCATCTTATGAAACGATTATTTCGGATAAACCAACACGGTTGAAACGAGAAGAAGTTGTTGGGTTATTTGGAGATATAGAAAATTTTATCGTCTATCATAACCAGCATCAAAATTTGATTGATATTCAAGAATTGATAATAGAAAAATAATTTATAATAACTTAGCCCTATCAGGGTTTCAAACCCTGATAGGGTTGAATTTAAAATAATAAAATAAAAAAAATGAATCTAAAAAACGCCCAATTAGACGTAGATACCTGGATAAAAGAACACGGAGTTCGTTATTTTAATGAATTGACTAATATGGCTCAGCTTACTGAAGAAGTAGGAGAGGTAGCTCGAATAATTGCACGTCGTTATGGAGAGCAATCAGAAAAAGAGAGTGATAAAAATAAAGATTTAGGAGAAGAACTAGCCGATGTAGTTTTTGTAGTTTTGTGTTTGGCAAATCAAACCGGAATCGATTTACAAGCCGCCTTCGATAAAAAAATGGATTTAAAATCGGTTCGTGATAAAGACCGTCATAAAAACAACGAAAAATTAAAATAATTATCAGTTCTGAATTATGAATTGTGAATTGCGAGTAGTAAATTGCGCCCTCAAATTATTGCGGTTAAAAGTCATTGATAATAACTCATAATTTGCAATTCATAACTAACTAATTTAAAAATGAATTTACTTCTACAAGCTACCAATTCTAAGCTAAATGCTAAAATAGCAGTTACAGGATCTAAAAGTGAAACTAATAGGCTTTTGCTATTAAAAGCGTTATTTCCTAATATAACTTTGGCTAATACTTCAAATTCTGATGATAGCGAAGTAATGCAAATGGCATTGAGCGGAAATGAAGAAGTGGTAGATATTCATCATGCAGGAACGGCAATGCGTTTTCTTACAGCTTATTTTGCTGTAAAAGAGGGTCGCGAAGTACTGTTAACCGGTTCTAGCCGTATGCAAGAACGTCCTGTGAAAATTTTAGTAGAATCATTACGTCAATTAGGAGCTGATATTTCTTTCCTGAAAGAAGAAGGTTATCCGCCTATTCGAATTAAAGGACAAAAAATCACGCAATCTAAAGTGACTATGGCTGCTAATGTAAGTAGCCAGTATATTTCAGCTTTATTATTAGTTGCTCCTAAATTAGAGAATGGTATCGAATTGACATTAGAAGGAGAAATTACTTCTATTCCTTATATCAAAATGACTTTGGCTTTGCTGAATGATTTGGATATCCAAACTAGTTTTGAAGGGAATGTAATTAAAGTACTTCCAAAACAAGATGTCGAATCTAAAGTAATGACCGTAGAGTCTGACTGGAGTTCGGCTTCTTACTTTTTTAGTTTGGCAGCTTTGGCTGATGAAGTCAATATTTCATTAACCAGCTACAAAAAATCTAGTTTACAAGGTGATTCCGCTTTGGTTTCTATTTATAAAGAAATGGGGGTAGAAACTCAGTTTAACGATGGTACTATCACTTTGACAAAAACTAAAAAATTCAAATACACCGATGTTACTTTCGATTTGAATAATACGCCAGATATTGCTCAAACTATTGTGGTTACTTGTCTTGGTTTAGGAATTGGTTGTCATCTTACAGGACTTCATACGTTGAAAATTAAAGAAACTGACAGATTAGAAGCCTTAAGAATTTGGTTTAGGAATTGGTTGTCATCTTACAGGACTTCATACGTTGAAAATTAAAGAAACTGACAGATTAGAAGCCTTAAGAATTGAACTAAGTAAATTGGGTGCGAATATTTCTGTAACGAATGATAGTCTGACTCTTGTGGCTACTTCAGAAATTAATTCGAATATAAAAATCGGAACGTATAATGATCACCGAATGGCAATGGCTTTTGCTCCATTGGCATTAAAAGTGCCAATAATTATCGAAAATGCCGATGTAGTTTCTAAATCATATCCTGATTTTTGGGACGATATGGAAAAATTAGGCTATAAAGTTTCTGATTTAGTAGGTTAGGATTCTTGTTAGATGCCTAAAGTGTTGGTTATTTGAGGTTTTGTTGTTTTAATTCTAAATTAAACAGCAAAACACTTGACAACGCCTATCTCACAATCGTATATTTGCAACCGATTATAGGACTAAGGATCAAAACTTAGGTCTTATAACGTATAACTTATAACTTTTTAGAATGAAATTATCACATTTTCAATTTGATTTACCTAAAGAACTTCTTGCAGAATTTCCTGCAGAGAATAGAGATGAAGCTCGTTTAATGGTTATTGATCGTAAAAAACAAACTATCGAACACAAAATGTTCAAAGATGTTATCGATTATTTTGACGATGGAGATGTAATGATTTTGAATAATACCAAAGTTTTTCCTGCGCGTTTATACGGAAATAAAGAAAAAACCGGAGCAAGAATCGAAGTGTTTTTGTTAAGAGAATTAAATGCTGAGCAACGTCTTTGGGATGTTTTAGTAGATCCAGCTCGTAAAATCAGAATCGGAAATAAATTATATTTTGGTGATGATGATTCATTAGTGGCTGAGGTTATTGATAATACTACTTCTCGTGGTAGAACTTTGCGTTTCCTTTACGATGGTTCTTACGAAGAATTCAGAAATAAATTGACAGAACTTGGAGAAACTCCAATTCCTAAATACATCAATAGAGAAGTTACACCAGAAGATGCTGAGCGTTACCAAACTATTTATGCTAAAGAAGAAGGAGCTGTTGCAGCGCCAACTGCTGGATTGCACTT
>NCET01000329.1 GCA_002280815.1 Flavobacteriales bacterium 32-34-25
GCTTTTTGAATAGTCGAAAGGCGGTGTGCAATAACAATCGAAGTTCGGTTTTGCATCATGTTTTCTAATGCTACTTGTACAAATTTTTCGCTTTCGGTATCCAAAGCAGATGTTGCTTCGTCCAGAATCATAATAGGTGGATTTTTCAATACAGCACGAGCAATAGACAATCGTTGTTTTTGTCCTCCTGAAAGTTTGTTTCCGCTATCGCCAATGTTGGTGTAAATACCTTTTGGCAAATCTTTTACAAATTCGTAAGCATTAGCAATTTTTAAAGCTTCGATAATTTCTTCGTCGCTAGCATTTTGCTTTCCTAAAGCAATATTTGCTTTTATGGTGTCATTAAATAAAATACTATCCTGAGTTACTAATCCCATTAATCCGCGCAAAGATTGCAAATTCATGTCTTTGATGTTAGTTCCATCAATGGCAATACTTCCTTCGTTTACATCATAAAAACGAGTTAGTAAATTAGCAATGGTACTTTTTCCACTTCCTGATTGACCTACTAATGCAACAGTTTGTCCTTTTTTAATTTGAAGAGAAAAATCCTTTAAAACATTTTCGTCTTCGTATTTAAAGTTGATATTTTGAATTTCGATATTTGATTCGAAATTCTTTTTCTTAACAGCATCAACCTTACTTGTAATTGGATTTTCTTGAGTTAAAATTTCAAGAATGCGTTCAGCAGCTGCATTTCCTTTTTTTACACTATAAGAAGCTTTAGAAATTGATTTTGCAGGCGTAAGGATGTTGTAAGCTAGTCCCATGTAAGCAATAAATGAGGCACCATTCAAGGTTTTTTCAATCAAAACCATATTACCTCCATACCAAAGTAAGATAGCAATAACCATAATCCCCATGAATTCACTCATTGGCGAAGCTAGGTTTTGACGGTTTCCAATGTTATTTGATAAGGTGAAATAACGCTGTGTAGATTCTTTAAAGACTTGTCCAAAATAACTTTCGGCATTGTAGCCTTTTACTACTTTTAGTCCGCCTAAAGTTTCTTCGATAGTGGATAAAAAAGTTCCTTGCTCTTGTTGGGCTCTTGTAGATTTCTTTTTTAATTGTTTTCCAATGATTGAAATAATATAGCCTGAGATCGGGATGAAAACAAATACAAATAATGTTAGCTTAGGGCTAATAGCAAGCATGGCTATTATGGTAAAAATAATAGTAAGAGGTTCTTTTATAATAAGTTCTAAAATGGATAAAAAGGAAGTTTGCACTTCGTTAACATCGGCCGAAATTCTAGAAATTACATCTCCTTTTCTTTTCTCTGAGAAAAAAGACAAGGGTAAGTCTAATGTTTTTTTGTACATGGCATTTCGCATGTCTCTCAAAATTCCGTTTCTTAAAAAGGTGATGAAAAACATGGCCATATAATCGCAGAAGTTTTTCAATAAAAAGATACAAATGATAACAGCTACCATGATAGATAGGGTGTAACCTACGCCATAAGTATCGGTTATATTGGTAATGTAATAACTGAGGTAGTTTTCTCCAAATTTTTTAATTTCCCAAATTCCTTTGTAGGTTGGCATTACAGTATTTCTTTTGGTTTGATCAAATAATACCTGCATCATAGGTATTAATGACATAAATGATAATGTGCTAAAAAGAGCATACATTACATTAAAAAAGATGTTCAGGTAAGCGTATTTTTTATATGGAAATATAAAAGGAAGTATTTTTTTGAAATTGCTCATTATGTTATTTTTTACCATTAAAACCCGATAGTTATTGAAAACATATCGGGTCTAATTGGAAAATTATCGAATTGTATTTAATTCAATTGCATTGCAGCAATAATATTTTTTATTTTTTCGTCTAATATATTTTCTACTTTATTGAAATTTTCAACTGCATCCAATTCAGTATTTACGCTGATGTAGAATTTGATTTTTGGTTCGGTTCCACTAGGTCTGGCGCAAATTTTAGAACCATCTTCAGTATAATAAATCAATACATTTGATTTTGGCATATCCATAACTGATTCTTCTCCATCCAATAAATTTTTAGCAACTGATGATTGGTAATCTTCAACCATAATCACGCGTTGTCCGTTGATTTCTTTTAATGGGTTTTCTCTCAAGTCAATCATCATTTGATTGATTTGCTGTAAGCCTTCCATTCCTTTTTTAGTCAACGAAACTAAATATTCTTTGAAAAAACCGTGGTCTACATATAATTTTAGTAATTCTTTGTAAACTGTACTTCCATTTGCTTTAGCTTGAGCGGCAACTTCGCAAATTAATAAGGTTGCTGCAACCGCATCTTTATCACGAACCGCATCGCCTACCATGTATCCAAAACTTTCTTCTCCACCACCTATGAATTGTAGCTCAGGAAAATCCTTAATCATTTTGGCAATCCATTTGAAACCAGTTAAACCTACCTTGAAATTCACATCATAAGCCGAAGCCAATTCCATAATCATAGGAGTAGAAACAATAGTAGAACCTACAAATTGTTTTCCGTTAATTTTACCTGCTTTTTTCCATTTTTCTAATAAAAAGGCAGTCATTAAAATCATAGTTTGGTTTCCGTTCAATAAGGTCATTTCGCCTTCATTATTTCGAACAGCAATTCCTAAACGGTCACAATCAGGGTCGGTACCAATAACAATATCGGCATTTGTTTTATCGGCTAAAGCCAATGCTAAAGTCAGAGCTTCCGGTTCTTCAGGATTTGGAGATTTTACTGTAGGGAAATCACCGTTAGGAACCGCTTGTTCTTCAACTAAATGTACGTTTTTGTAACCCGCTTGCGCAAAAGTTTCAGGCATTACAGTAATCGAAGTTCCGTGCAAAGAAGTGAAAACAATGTTTAAATTGTCTTTTGCTTCAGCTGGAGTATTGAAACTAGCGTTTTCAATAGTTGATTTGATGAATGCTTGATCCACTTCTTCATCAATATATTGAATCAAATCTTCGTTTGCATTAAATTTGATTTCGTCGTAATTTAATTTTTCAATAGCATTAATAATTGCTTCATCTTCAGGAGGAACAATTTGTCCTCCATCTTCCCAGTATACTTTGTACCCATTGTATTCAGGTGGGTTGTGAGAAGCGGTAAGTACAATTCCGCATTGGCAACCTAAATGTCTCAATGCAAAAGACAATTCTGGTGTTGGTCTTAAGTCAGAAAAAAGATAAACTTGAATTCCATTGGCAGAAAAAACATCAGCAACAACTTTTGCTAATGATTTACTGTTATGACGACAGTCGAAAGCAATAACCGCCTTTACTGGTTGGTTTGGAAAAACAGATTTTAGATAATTTGAAAGTCCTTGTGTGCTTTTTCCGAGGGTATATTTGTTGATTCGGTTGTTTCCAACACCCATGATGCCTCGCATTCCTCCAGTTCCAAACTCTAAGTTTTTATAGAAACTTTCTTCAAGTTCTTTAGGAGCATTTTTTATCAGTTCGTTAAGAGCT
>NCET01000017.1 GCA_002280815.1 Flavobacteriales bacterium 32-34-25
TGGAATCGCATTAATAACCTATTCTCTTACTGTTGAGCCCACAATGAGTTTTTGGGATTGTGGAGAATACATTGCCACAGCAGCTAAATTAGAAGTAGGTCATCCACCTGGAGCTCCTTTGTTTCAAATGATTGGCGCTTTTTTCGCCATGTTTGCCACGAGTGTAGAACATGTTGCCTTGATGGTCAATATGACTTCCGTTTTTTCGAGTGCCTTTACTATTCTTTTTATGTTTTGGTCTTCTACTATGATTTTGAGAAAAATCGTAAATAGCTCAGAAGAAGTAAATAAAAGCAACGATATTGTCATTTTAGGAAGTTCGTTTGTAGGCGCTTTAGCTTATACTTTTTCGGATAGTTTTTGGTACAATGCCGTTGAAGCCGAAGTTTACGCTATGGCATCCTTGCTTATTGCATTGCTTTTTTGGCTAGGATTACGCTGGGAACAAGACATGGACAAACCAAGAGGAAACAAATGGTTATTAATTATTTCTTTGGTAATTGGACTGTCATTTGGTGTACACTTTATGGCATTATTAGCTATTCCTGCAATTGGATTTTTATATTATTTCAAAAATTATAAAACAGTAACCATTAAAAATTTCATTATTGCTAATGTTGTAGTGGTATCGGTTTTATTATTTATTTTCAAATTATTGCTTCCTTTAACAATGGCGTTTTTCGCAAAAACAGAAGTTTTTACCGTAAACAGCCTTGGAATGCCTTTTGATTCAGGAACTATTTTAGCCGCTTTAGCCTTAATAGCTGCTTTCTATTTTGGATTAAAATACACTAAAGACAAAGGATTAGTTACTTACAACACCCTTATTCTTTGCATCTTATTTATCTTAATTGGATTCTCGACTTGGTTAATGCTACCTATTCGTGCCAATGCCAATGTTATTATTAACGAAAACAAACCATCAGATGCCCGCGAGGTTTTAGCTTATTACAACAGAGAGCAATACGGTTCTAACCCATTATTTTACGGTCCACAATACACCGAAACTTTTGCTGGATTAGACCCAAACACTCCTTATCGCGACAAAGCACCTAACTACGAGAGAGATTACAAAACAGGAAAATATGCTATTGTAAACAACTACAAAAACGCAGAACAAAATAGTGACGACGCTCAAAAAACATTCTTACCTAGAATGTGGAGTCCAGAACATATTGAAAACTACATCAATTTCACTAATCCGCCTCAATTTACCATCAATCCTAATTATCCTTACGAGAATGATTTAGCCAAATACGGTGTGGATGCTAGTAAATTATCTGAGGAAGATTACAACCGAGCGACAGCACAATTAAGAAATGAGGTAGAAAAAACCATTGGCGAATTCAGAAAAGCCTACGCACAAAAACAAATTGACAACGAAGGCTATGTAAAATTCTTAAGAAGCTACGGCGATTACTTAATAATCGAAAAACCTACCACAGCTGACAACCTTAGTTTTATGGTCGAATACCAATTTGGCTATATGTATTGGAGGTATTTAATGTGGAATTTCGTGGGACGTCAAAGCGACAACCAGGGAAGATACGACAATCAAGACGGAAACTGGCTTAGCGGAATCTCATTTATTGACAACATCCACTTAGGTTCGCAAGACAACTTACCTAGCGACTCTTTAAACAACAAAGGTCGTAATGTATATTATTTCATTCCTTTTATCTTAGGACTTATTGGATTAATGTATCACGCAGGCAAAGATTTAAAAAGCTTTTATGTATTAGCTGTTTTATTTCTTTTTACCGGCTTAGCATTAAAAATATACTTAAACGAAAGACCTTTCGAACCTAGAGAAAGAGATTACGCCTTAGTAGGTTCATTCTATGTATTTGCTATTTGGATAGGACTCGGAGTTTATTCATTATACGAAAGTGCCAAAAAATATTTATCCCCAAAAATTGCTGGCCCAGTAATTATAGCAGCTTCTTTATTGAGTGCACCTGTTTTGATGGCTTCGCAAAACTGGGATGATCATGATCGTTCTGGCAAATACACTGCCTTAGCTATGGCAAAAGCCTATTTGAGTTCTTGCGACAAGGATGCTATTTTATTCACTATTGGAGATAACGACACCTTCCCGCTTTGGTACGCACAAGAAATTGAAGGCATTAGAACCGATATAAAAATTGTAAACACGAGTCTTTTCATGACCGATTGGTATATTGACCAAATGAAGACAAAAACTTACGAATCGGAACCATTACCTATTTCGTTCACACACGATCAATATGTGGGTGACAAACTGGATTATGTGGTAAGTATTCCAAAGATAAAAAGCCGTTGGAGCGTAAAAAGTTTTATGGATTTTATCAAACATCCAAAATCAACTGTTGATATGCAGAACGGACAAAGTAAAATGGTGGCTGAGAAAGATTACGATTCAATAGTGCCTTATATCGATATTGACATTCAAGGAAGTGCTTTGTACAAAAACCGACTAATGATGCTGGATCTTGTTGCCAATAACAACTGGAAACGACCAATCTACTTCAGCGGTGGCGCTTTTGATGATGAAGAATATTTATGGATGAAAGATTACCTTCAACTGGACGGAATGGTTTACAAACTAGTACCTGTAAAAACCACTATTCCTAAAGATGGAAACCCTATGGAAATGGGCCAAATTGATTCTGAAAAAATGTACAACATTATCATGAAATGGGACTGGGGCAATAGCAACGGAGACATTTACCATGATCCAGAAACGCGTCGTGAAAGTATTACGTACAGAACTAATCTTTCCCGATTAATGAATCAATTAATTCTAGAAGGCAAAACAGAAAAAGCTAAGAAAGTAATCAGTTTAGCAATGGAAAAAATGCCAGTGGACAAATTTGGTTATTATTCTTTACTTGAACCGTTTGCAAGCGGCTATTACCAAGTAGGCGAAACTGCTAAAGCACATGCGCTTCTTGATAAACTAACAGGGAAATACAAAGAAAATCTGAATTACTACAGCAAAATGAGCGCTGTTGACCAATCAGACATTGTTATCGATATTGTAACAGATATTGAGCGTTACAGAGCTTTACTGCAAGTAATGAAGAGCAATAACGACAATGCTTTTTTCCAAAAACACCGAGCGACTTTCAATACCTATATTGATATTTTCGAGCGTTTTGGTCGTGAGAAAGAATAAGAAGCTTTTGGTTTCATAAAAAAATGTAGCAATCCTATCAAAAAAGATTGCTACATTTTTTTTATCTTTAATTTCAAACCTTGTACAAATGAAATCCTATTGGGTCAAAACAAATCGTTTCATTAAAAAACTATTTTCTAATTACATTTGGGACATCCCAAACAATGAAAATAAAATCTATCTTACTTTTGATGACGGCCCAACACCCGAAATAACACAATGGGTTTTAAATCAATTAGAACAATACAATGCCAAAGCAACATTTTTTTGCATTGGCAAAAACATTGCAGCCCATCCCGAAATCTTTAGTCAAATCATAGAAAAAGGGCATTCCATTGGCAATCACACCTACAATCATTTGAATGGATGGAAAACAACTACTGATGAATACCTGGAAAATATTGAAACCTGTGAAACCACTATTTCAAATCTCAATTCTGAAATCTCAATTCTGAAATCTAAAATCTTCCGACCACCTTACGGCAAGATAAAATTAGCCCAAGCTAAAAAACTCAGACAAAAAGGATACAAAATAATTATGTGGGACGTGCTTAGTGCTGACTTTGACCAAAGCATTACCAAAGAAGAATGTTTGAATAATGTACTTTCCAATACAAAATCAGGAAGCATCATCGTATTTCACGACAGCTTAAAAGCTTTTAAAAATTTAGAATATACGCTACCTAAAGTGCTTCAGCATCTAACTGAAAACAACTTTTCTTTCGAAACTATAAAGTAGTTTATTAAAGCTGCTCTTGCACAATAGTTATAAGGGAATTAGCATCTAATTCTCCTGATTGCCTCCAAACCATTTGACCGTCTTTATAAACCATCAAAGTTGGCAATCCTTTAATTCTTAATGCCTCGGCTAGCTCTTGATTTTTATCCACATCAATTTTTATCACCTTTGCTTTATCGCCTAAAGCAGCAGCAACATCTCTAATGACATCGTGCATAGCAACCGAAGATTCATTCCAATCTGTGTAGAAATCAATTAACACAGGTACATGTGCACTTATAAGTTCTCCAAATTTTGACATAAAACCAAGAATTAATTTTTTTTAAATCTAAGAAAAATAAAGTTTCTTTGCCTACAAATGTAGCATTTTTAACGAATTATGCTACTTTATCTCCTTTTTTTAGTTCGATAACTGTAATTTCAGGCATAATTCCTACTCTACCAGGATAAGCATGAAAGCCAAAACCCCTATTTACATACACATAACGCCCTAAATGCTCATACAAACCTGCCCATTGTGCATAGACATATTGTGCCAAACTCCATTTAAAATAACCCGGAATTTCAATTCCAAATTGCATTCCGTGTGTGTGTCCCGAAAAGGTTAAATGAAAATTCTTCTCGTGCTCTTTTATCTCAAGATCCCAATGACTCGGGTCGTGACTCATCAAGATTTTAAAGTCTTTATCTTCTAATGCTTCCGAAGCTTTTTTTAAATCGCCGGCTTTCTTAAAATTATTTCCCCAGTTCTCCACACCTACTATGGCAATTCTATCGTTTCCTTTTTCTAAAAACTGATGTTCGTTTAACATCAATTTAAAATCAATTTGTCCGTACAAGTCTTTAATTTCCTTAAAGTTTTGTTCCTTTTCAGCTTCTGTTGGCCAGTTTACATATTCGCCATAATCATGATTCCCTAAAACCGAATATTTACCGTATTTATGCTCTTTAATTCGCTTAAAAGTTTCAATCCACGGATGCATTTCATTGGCGTGCGTATTCACAATATCACCCGTAAACAAAATCATATCCGAATTTTGCTCATTAATCAAATCAATCGCATAATTTATCTTATCGGGATTGTCAAAACTCCCCGAATGTACATCCGAAATTTGAGTAATCGTAAAACCATCAAAAGCCTCTGGCAAATCAGGAAAAAAGATACACTGTTTGATTACCTTATAATTGTATTTCCCAATAGTTACTCCATAAAGTAAAGACAAAAACGGAATGGCAGCCAAGCCTAAACCCAACTGGCTCACAAACTTTCGTCTCGAACCTAAAAAACCTTCGTTGTTATTTTCTACAAAATAATTCACAGAGCCCATTACCACTCTAAAAATATCTTCGCCCAATAAAACAATGGCCAAAACAATTTTAGGAACATAAACCACCAGCATCAAGCCCATCGTAAACATCATCCCTCGCGTTTGCCCCACCGAACGGTCAAAACTAAAAAAACCATAAACAATATAAACCAAAATAGCCAAACTCAGCAGGCTGTATCCTACCAAAAACCATTTATCTTTTAGAACTGTTTTAAAAGCCTGAAAAGCATAGAGTTCCACTACCAAAAGAAACACTATAAAAAACAACAACCTAAACCCCATTGTAATACATTTTTACACAAAATAACAACATCTGACTCTTATTTTAGAAAACCTTAAATAAACTTTAACTTGACCAGCTTGATTTTTAGGAGCAGAACCATAAAATATTCAATAACGTTCCCTCCTGCTCTTCGCTATATCTCTTGTTTAGCTATCGCAAAACAAGAGGATGCCGCTACGATCAGGGCTATTGATAACGATTTGATTCCTTAATTACTTTTGTAAGAATATTTTAATATATTTGGAATAAAAATTACGAAAATGACTAACGAAAAACTATTTTTCAATTCAATTAACAATATTTCAAAAGGCGAACATCAACAAAATCAAATTAACGAATACTTTAATTCCGCAATTGCATTATTAGAAAATGCGGTAAAAAAAAAACAAAATAAAAGACAATTTTAAGCCACTTTATTATGAACCAAATATAACTTTGGGTTGCTTTCTTGTATCCGAAAAGACAAAATCAGAATATCATTTAATGTACGATCTTTACAAAAATGAAATAATTTTCTATTCTTCAATAAATAATTGGCAAAACATAAAAAACTTAAATGATTCGTTTTGGTCTGAATTTTTAGAAATAAGTCAAAAATATGATTTTAAATTTGGCTCATATAGCGGTCCTTTTTATGACAAAGAAAAAACGCCCGAATTTAATGCTAACTATAAAAGCTTAATGTTCAATTTAATGAGTGTATATATTACTGCTATGTTGGAATCAAAAGAAGAAAGGCTTAATATAAGTTTTGGACAATTTGAAGTAGTTTGGACACCTAGTATAAAAACAACAGATATTTTAGAACAATTAAATATCGCTTTCAAATTCTTTTATCGATTTAATTATTTATTATGGAAATCAGAAGACATAAGAAAACAAAATCAAAATAATAGAAATCGAAAACAATAACCATCCACACCAATACCCAATCTGACTCTCGATTGTATCGAGTGCCTACTTACTTATAAAAACAAAACAAAGCATTTGTAACGCGGCTCATTAAGCTTTCCTCATTCAATCAAAAGCATTTCGAGTAACCCAAAAACCGTTCAGGAGACTTCGCAAACTGAATTCAAGATGTTTTTTAGTGATACAAACAGTAAAAAAACTCCTCTGGATCAATAAAATACCTATTCATTGGGGTTTCATAATAGTCAGTTACGGTTGTAAAAACGCAAACTTGGGGTATAGAACGTCAACAATGACCTTCAAGACCTCAAGTTTGAGGTTATACAACCCCAAAATAATAGTAAGAAAACTCAAAACAGGAGTATAAAACCCCATCGGATGATTTTATAACCCCAACTTACTATAAATTCGTACCCGCGACCACTACATTCTCTCCTTTGTACTTTTTATCCAATCTTTGCGGAGCCACTTGATGAGATCCTTCCTCCGTCAGGATGACAAGATTGTGGAAAAAATCACTAACCATAAATAAACCAATCCCAACAAAGCAATTAGAAATAATCATAAAGTAAATTGAATTCTATATTTTTACATTTTAAATTCAATTTACACATCAATGTCACAAAAACGTCTTTTTCTACTCGATGCCTATGCTTTAATTTTTAGAGGCTATTATGCCTTTATTAAAAATCCAAGAATCAACTCTAAGGGCATGGATACATCGGCCATTATGGGATTTATGAATTCGTTGATGGATGTAATTAAGCGTGAAAAACCAGACCATTTGGCGGTAGCTTTTGACAAAGGCGGCAGCGATTTGCGTAACGAATTGTTCCCAGAATACAAAGCCAATCGTGATGCTACACCCGAAGCCATTAAGATTGCCGTTCCTTATATCCAAGCCCTCTTGAACGCCATGCACATTCCTATTATTGAAGTGGCGGGTTATGAAGCCGACGATTTGATTGGGACCATTGCCAAGCAAGCCGAAAAAGAAAACTACAAGGTGTACATGATGACGCCCGATAAGGATTTTGCCCAACTGGTTTCCGAAAACATTTTTATGTACAAACCAGCCCGTATGGGTAACGGAATCGAGATTTGGGGAATTCCTGAAGTATTAGAAAAATTTGAAATTACTAATCCTTTACAAGTAATTGACTATTTAGGAATGATGGGCGACTCGGCCGATAATATTCCCGGATTACCTGGTGTGGGCGAAAAAACAGCTAAAAAATTCCTTGCCGAATACGGTTCTATGGAAAACCTGTTAGCTAACACGCACCAACTTAAAGGAGCCATCAAAGATAAAATTGAAGCCAATGCCGAACTGGGATTGCTGTCGAAAAAACTGGCGACTATCCTATTAGACTGCCCTGTGGTGTTTAACGAAAAAGACTATGAACTTTCGACTCCTGATGTGGAAAAAACGGATGCTTTATTCAACGAACTCGAGTTTAGAAGAATGGCGGAACAATTTGACGCTATTTTTAAACCAAAAGCTAGTGGTGAAAGCAGCCCCCAAATTGTATAAAAAACCACAACCTAAGAACGAAGAGCAATTTGATCTTTTTTCAAGCACACTTCCTACTCACGATGGAGAAGTAACACACCAACAATATTACAATACACTAGAAAATACCCCACATTCGTACCAAATCATTCAAGGCGATTTGGGAATTAGATTGTTATTGCAAAATTTACAAAAACAAACTTCGGTTTGCTTTGATACCGAAACCACTGGATTAGACGCTTTACACGCGGAATTGGTTGGAATGTCTTTCTCTTACGAAAAAGGAAAAGGATTTTACGTTCCGTTTCCCGAAAATCAGGAAGAAGCAAAAGCTTTGGCGGAGAAATTCATTCCGTTTTTCGAAAATGAAGCCATCGAAAAAATTGGTCAAAACATCAAATACGATTTAAAAATACTGGCTAATTACGGCATTCGTGTAGCGGGTAAATTATTCGACACCATGATTGCGCATTATTTGATTAATCCAGATATGCGTCATAATATGGATATTTTATCGGAGACTTATTTAAAATATTCGCCAAAATCCATTGAAGATTTGATTGGTAAAAAAGGAAAAAATCAAAAATCAATGCGCGAAGTAGCTTTGGAAGACATCAAAGAATATGCTGCTGAAGATGCCGATATTACCTTTCAACTAAAAGAATTATTTGCTGTAGAATTAGAAAAAACCGAAACGCAAAAATTATTCGAAACTATCGAAATTCCATTAGTTCCTGTTCTTGCAGCTATGGAAACCGAAGGAATCAACTTAGATGTTCCGTTTTTGAAAAGCATGTCGGTGGAAATGGCTGCCGAAAGCAATGCCTTGGAACAAAAAATATACGAAACGGCTGGTGAGAAATTCAATTTGGCTTCGCCAAAACAACTCGGTGATATTTTATTTGACAAAATGAAAATTGGCGGTGCCAAACAAAAGAAAACCAAGACAGGACAATATGCCACTGGCGAAGAAGTCCTGAGTTATCTGGCTAACGAACACGAAATTGTACGTGATATTCTGGAATGGCGCCAAATGGTTAAATTACAAAGTACTTATATTGATGCGTTACCCAACCAAGTGGATGCCAAATCAGGACGTGTTCATACCGATTATATGCAAACTGTAGCAGCAACAGGACGTTTGAGTTCGAATAATCCGAACTTGCAAAACATCCCTATTCGTACCGAAAGAGGACGATTAATCCGTAAAGCGTTTATTGCTCGTGATGAAAATTACACTCTGGTTTCTGCCGATTACTCTCAAATAGAATTGCGTGTGATTGCGGCTCTAAGTGGTGAAGAAAACATGATTAAGGCTTTCCAAAACAATGAAGACATTCACAGATCGACTGCTTCTAAGGTTTTCAATGTTCCTTTAGAAGAAGTAACTCGCGAACAACGTAGCCATGCTAAAACGGTCAACTTCGGAATTATATATGGAGTTTCGGCTTTTGGACTTTCGAATCAAACCAATCTTTCCCGTTCAGAAAGTGCCGATTTGATTGAAGCCTATTACAAATCATATCCTAGATTGAAGTCTTATATTAATGAGCAAATTGATTTTGCCAGAGATCATGGTTATGTGCAAACGGTTTTAGGACGTCGCAGGTATTTAAAAGACATCAATTCTCAAAACGCTATTGTTCGTGGTGGTGCGGAGCGAAATGCAGTGAATGCCCCTATTCAAGGTTCGGCGGCTGATATTATCAAAATTGCGATGATTAATATTCATAACAAATTAATCACCGAAAACTGGAAATCGAAAATGCTGTTGCAGGTTCATGACGAACTTGTGTTTGACGTACACAATTCGGAATTAGAAAAAATTCAACCGATGATTAAAGCCGAAATGGAAAACGCCTTTAAACTGGAAGTCCCTTTGGTGGTTGATTTGGGAATGGGGAAAGACTGGCTGGAAGCGCATTAAGATTTTAGATTGCAGATTTTAGAATTTAGATTTCAGCAACGATAAACTATATAATTAAATCGATATTATCACGAAAAACAATTAATAATGGAAACAGAATTATTAGGTGATTATTCCAAATATATCGAAGAAAAATTTGAAGATTTAACAACTAGATACAATCGATTTGGAAAAGATTTATATCGAGAAATTCAAAAAGAATTACCTGAAGTTTTCAAAAAACTAAAATATTACAGAGAAAAAGATGGATTAAGAACATTTCCTGATGATAGTTATGCAATTTTTAACGATGGAAAAACAGAGTTTAGAATTATATTAGATCCAGATTGTGAAGTAATATGCTTAGGCAATTTCGAAACTAATATTGAAATCGGAAATTGGAATAATGATTATTACAAAGAAGCAATTGAATTTATAAAAAAAGAATTTTTGAAAATTGAATAAATCTATCTGATGATTTAAAAAAATATCAAGTAATTTAATCAAAACCGACACAAAAAAATCCATTCTTATTTATTTTTAAGAATGGATTTTTTTTTCGTTTTAGAAGATTCTCTTTCTTTTAGATTGGTTTTTATAACTACCGTTTGATAAGGCAATTCGTTTTCTTCATCGGCTTCTAAGCGCTGAATTAGTAATTTGGCAGCTACTTCACCAATTTCTACTCCATGTTGACTTACTGTACTTAAACTTGGCGTTAATCGTCGGGAAGCTAAAATTCCGTCAGCAAAACCAATGATGGATAATTCTTCGGGGATTTTATAGCCTTTTTTAATACCAACTTTCAATGCTGCAACCGAATCGCGCTCGTCTAAAGCAAAAACACCATCAATAGTATTGTTTTCAAAAATAGCTTCAATTTTTTTCTTCATATCCTCTTCCGAATTGGTACGAAGAATAATATTTTCATTTACTGGAATTCCATTATCAGCCAGGGCTTTCAAATAACCTTCGGTTCTTAGTTTCCCTACACTTAAATCATCTACCGAAGAAATCAACGCAATGTTTTTACAACCAGTATCAATTAATCGTTGGGTAACATTTAAGGCCGAATCGTAATCGTCCACCACTACTTTATCACATTCTACCTCTTCGGCAATGCGATCAAACATTACAATTGGCGTTCCTTCGTTAATAATATCGGTAAAATGAGAGTAATCCTGTAGTTTTTGCGCTTCTTCGGAAACTGATAAAATAAAACCATCGGTGGTTCCATTACTCAGCATTTCTAAAGTATTTATCTCCTTAACTATCGATTCATTCGAAATACAAGTAATCACATTATATCCTTTTTCATCGGCTACTTTTTCGATTCCACTAAAAACTTTGGCAAAAAAAGAATTCAAAATATTCGGAATAATAACTCCTATAGTTTTAGTTTTTCTGTTCTTTAAATTTAAACCAATGATATTAGGTTTGTAATTTTTGAGTTTAGCATACTCTTTAATCTTAACTTTCGTTTGATTACTAATCTCAGGACTGTCATTCAGTGCTTTAGAAACTGTAGAAACAGAAACATTCAATTCTTTGGCAATTTGCTTCAGTGTTGCTTTAACTTTCATAATGAATTTATTGTCTTAGTTTTAGTGCTTTGCCTGATAGAGTTAACGCAAAATGTTATTAAAAACAACAGCCGGATTAACTCTACAAAATAAATCCTATTTATCTTATTCTTTACATCGCAAGATTGCAAGATAATCAAATTATTTTTCAAATCAAATGTAAGATAAATTTAGAACCAAAGCATCATCTCCTATTCTAAAAAAGAAGCTGTTTAAAGCTCCATAAATATCCGATTGATTATCAGCACAAAAACCCAAAAAAATTATTCATTTAAGGTATTTGGTTTTAAAATAATTAATTGTACTTTTGCAACCCCTTTATTGGGGATGGAATGTTTAATTAAAAAAATTTTTATTGTGAACGCATTAAGCTACAAGACAATTTCAACTACAAAGGCAAACTCTACTAAAGAGTGGATCGTTGTAGATGCAGAGGGTCATAACTTAGGACGTCTTGCTTCTAAAGTCGCTATGATTTTAAGAGGAAAGTACAAACCAAGCTATACCCCACACGTGGACTGTGGAGATAACGTAATTGTTATCAACTCAGAGAAAATCAACCTTACAGGTAACAAAATGGACGAGAAAATTTACATGCGTCACACAGGTTATCCAGGAGGACAAAGAACTTTAACTGCTAAAGTATTGCAATCTAAAAACCCTGCAGCTTTAGTTGAAAAAGCAGTAAAAGGAATGTTACCTAAGAATAAATTAGGAGCTGAACTTTTCAGAAATTTAAATGTTGTTGTTGGTTCTGAGCACAAACAAGCTGCCCAAAAACCAAGAACTGTTAACCTAAACGATCTTAAGTAATGGGAGTTATTCACAAAATCGGTAGAAGAAAAACCGCTGTTGCACGTGTTTATGTTTCAGAAGGAACAGGAGTAATCACTGTAAACAAAAAAGAATTTGCAACTTATTTCCCTACAGCTACTTTACAGTACAAAGTTTTGCAACCAATGTCTATGACAGAAAACGCATCTAACTTTGACGTAAAAGTAAATGTTTACGGAGGTGGTGTAACTGGTCAAGCAGAAGCTGTAAGAATGGCAATCGCTCGCGCAATGTGTGAAGTAAATGCTGAAAACAGAGGAGTTTTGAAACCAGAAGGTTTATTAACTAGAGACCCAAGAATGGTTGAACGTAAGAAATTCGGTCAGAAGAAAGCTCGTAAGAGATTCCAATTCTCTAAACGTTAATATTGCCTGTCTTGTTCACAGGAGCAAGACTTTATTGAATTTATTATTGAATTTAAACAATGTTGTTGTTGTCTCACTGAGGTGAGAAATTAGTTTAGCATCTAAATGCATTTAGCCGAGAAATCGCCATTTATGCATTGCTTACTCAACAGAACGTAAACTAGTACAAAAAATGTCAAACAAAGTAGAAGTAAAAGAATTACTAGAAGCAGGTGTTCACTTTGGACACATGACTAGAAAATGGGATCCAAACATGGCTCCTTACATTTATATGGAGCGTAATGGTATTCACATTATCAACCTATATAAAACTGCAGCTAAAATTGAAGAAGCTAACGAAGCTTTGAAAAAAATCGCTGCATCAGGTAGAAAAATATTATTTGTTGCTACCAAAAAACAAGCAAAAGACATCGTTGCTGAAAAAGCAGCTGCTGCAAACATGCCTTACATCACTGAAAGATGGCCTGGTGGAATGTTAACAAACTTTGTTACTATCCGTAAAGCAGTTAAAAAAATGTCTTCTATTGATAAAATGAAGAAAGATGGTACTTTCATGACGTTATCTAAAAAAGAGCGTTTACAAGTAGATCGTCTTCGTGCTAAATTAGAAAAAAACTTAGGTTCAATCGCTGATATGTCTAGACTTCCAGCTGCATTGTTCGTAGTAGATATCAAAGCTGAGCACATCGCAATAAAAGAAGCACAAAAATTAAACATTCCAGTTTTCGCAATGGTTGATACTAACTCTGATCCACGTGAAGTAGATTACGTTATCCCAGCCAATGATGATGCTTCTAAATCAATTGAGAAAATTTTATCTTTAGTAACTACTGCAGTTATCGAAGGACTTTCTGAAAGAGGTTCTGAAAAAGAAACTACTGAAGTAGCTGAAGAAGCTGCTGCTCCAGTAGCAACTGAAACTGCTGCTCCAGCAACTGAAGAATAAATAAACTTTTAAATTCCAAATTTTAAATTCCAAATTCCAAAATCAGATTTTTAACGATCTGATAACGTTGGAATTTGGGATTTGAAGGTTGGAATTTTTACTTTTAACATTAAAATACAAGATATATTATGGCAACAATTACTGCTGCAGACGTAAATAAATTAAGACAAACTACAGGTGCCGGAATGATGGACTGTAAAAAAGCTTTAGTTGAAGCTGACGGAGATTTCGATAAAGCGATACAAAACCTTAGAGAAAAAGGTCAAAAAGTGGCTGATAACCGTTCTGACCGTGAGTCTTCTGAAGGAGCTGCTGTTTCTTTTATTAATGCTGACAAAACTAAAGGCGCTATCATTACTTTAAACTGCGAAACAGATTTCGTAGGTAAAAATGAAAGTTTCGTAGCTTTAGCTAAGGAATTAGTGGAAAAAGCAATCAATTTCTCTTCTAAAGAAGAATTTTTAGCTTCAGATTTCAACGGAATCACTGTTGCTGAAAAATTAATTGAGCAAACTGGTGTTATTGGTGAAAAAATCGAAATCGGTGGTTTTGAAATCTTAGAAGGCGCTTTCGTTGGATCTTATGTTCACGTGAACAAAATTGCTGCATTAACTGCAATTTCTGCTCCTATTGCTAATGGTGAAGTTTTAACTAAAGACATCTCTATGCAAGTTGCTTCTATGGGAGCTGATACATTATCTTACAAAGATTTTGACCCTGCTTTCGTTGCTTCTGAACTTGCTGCTCGTATTGCTGTAATCGAAAAAGATAATGAAGAAGCAAAACGTTTAGGAAAAACTTTAAAAAATGTTCCTAAATATATTTCTTACTCTCAATTAACAGAAGAAGTTTTAAAACAAGCTGAAGAAGATGCTAAAGCTGAATTAAAAGCAGAAGGTAAACCAGAACAAATTTGGGATAAAATTATTCCTGGAAAAATTCAACGTTTCATCTCTGACAACACTACTTTAGATCAGGAAAAAGCTTTACTAGATCAAAACTTCATCAAAGATGACAGTAAAAAAGTAGGTGATTATGTTAAAGGATTCAATGTTGAAATTTCAGGTTTCAAAAGAGTTGCTTTAGGTTAATCTAAACAGTTTTTAAACATATAAAAAAAGCGATTTGGAATTCAAATCGCTTTTTTTTATAGGTAATGTGGTCAAAAATGGTTGGTAATTTTTCATTTTAGATTGATTAAATTATCCCATCAAATTGAAGAGGACATTGGCTCTGCTGGGGAGCAACCAATTAGCAATAGATTTGATGCACATACGAAAAATGAGGGCAGTTTATCTGCCCTTTTTTATACATTTTTTGGTGTGCAAAATGGCTAAAAAACCTATTTACTGCTTTGATTTTTATAATACAAATACCATTTCAAAAAGTTCTTACGGTTTGCTAGGCTTAATCCTCTGTGAACATTCAAATTGCCTTTTAAATGTCCAAAAAATGATTCTAAAGAGTTTGTTGAATTTGGTGTTTTATCATCTTTCAAATACATAAACATATTGGGTAATGCTTTCTTTATTACGGTAAATGATCTTCTCACCATTTTGTGAGTATACCAATATCTTCCAGTTTCGATGTTATATGACTTTTGATTGATAAAATCTCTATATTCTTCTTCCCATTTGACGAGTTCCATAAGCCATAATTGTCGTTTATATTCACAATTAATATGATGGATTTTAACAGCGATTTGCTTGAGCTCAAAACCCGATTTATGCTTTGGATGTTGTGTAAGCCATATTCTGCACATTCTTGATATATGTACCAAGCATCGTTGAAAAGGAACTTTTGGACAAACTTTTTTAATAGCTTTTATGGAGGATTTATCGCCATCAGATGTAATGCTTTTTATTTTGATCCCTAGATTCAATAAATTCTGTAAATCTTCTGCAATCTCTTCAAAATGCTCCCCATTGGTCATTCTGTAAAGCTGAGTTGACTTCAAATGAAAGTTTCTGTAAACCACCAAACAAATATCATTTGGAAAGTAAGTTCCGTCCAGGACTAAATAAATTTCATCGGTAGAACTAAATTCCAAAACAGGTGCTTTACGTAGCATTTTTGAAAAATAACGTTGCAATGTGCTTTTACTATATCCTGATTCGAATGAGATTTTATCAAAAGTATCTTTACCAATTATCCAATTCCGAAACCATACTTCTTTGTTAGAATCCGAAACAGATTTATTATTTGCGGTAAACAATTGTCCACAATCTTTGCATTTAAATCGCTGCTTATTTTCTCTTATTCCCCATTTAATAGTTTGAAGACTTTTACAAGTTGGACAACGCTTTTTTTTGAGTTTTTCATAAATAAAAAAAGTTTATTGAAACGAATTTCAATAAACTTTCGGGAACATCATATTTTATAATGCCTCATAGCATTTTTACCAACCATTTTTGACTATTAAACCTTTTTATATCAATTATTTCTCATTGTAGATTCCCTAACAATTACCTCTGTTCCCAATTCAATTATTCTAGGCTCAAATACCCTTCCTTCTTTACGACAAATAATCTCTTCCAATAATAAAGTAAAAGCCGCTACTCCCATTTCATAACTCGGCTGATCAACAGTACTCAATTTTGGCGTAATTACCTGAGAAACCAACCAATTACTAAAACCAATTACTGCAATCTGACTTGGCATTTGAATTCCTTTTTCATTAAAATGAGCCAAAACACCAACTGCAACCAAATCTGTAATAACAAATATCCCATCAACACCTTTATCTTCTTCTAGAATTTGTTTTGCAAATTCGACACCTTGTTCAAAAGTGATGCTTTTACAGGAATACACTAATTTAGAATCAAAAGGAATTCCGTTTTTCTCTAAAGCTTTTTTATAACCCAAAAAACGATCAATAGAATTTTGCGGATTTTCAAGACCCCGAATATGAGCAATTTTTCGGCAACCCATATCAATTAAATGCTGAACCGCTTCCATGGCAGCTTTTTGATCATTAATAATAACTTTAGAACTCGGAATTAATTTAGAAATTTTATCAAATTGAACAAAAGGAATTTCTTTTTGGAGAATTCCCTTAATATGAACATCATTATTCGATTCATTAGACAGCGACATAATAATCCCATCTACTCTTTTATTAATCAAAAGTTCTACTTGTTTTTTTTCTAATTCTAAAGATTCATTAGACTGAAGAATAATGACCAAATAACCGTTTTTTTCTGCCTCAGCAATAATACCATTTACAACCCCAGAAAAAAAGTGATGCACCACTTCAGGAATGATAAGACCAATAGTTTTAGATTCTTTGGTTCTTAAATTAACTGCAAAACTATTAGGGGTATAATGCAGCTCTTCAGCAAGAGCAACTACCGCTTTCTTAGTTTTTTCACTAACATCTGGGTAATTTTTTAATGCTTTTGAAACAGTTGTAATGGATATTCCTAAAATATCAGCTATCTCTTTTAAAGTGGTCTCTCTCATAAAAACAAATATCGCAAAAAAAATCTTAACAAAATCGAAAACGTTTTCGGTAATTTCGAAAACGTTTTCGTATAAAAACATTAATTTTATTTTACTGATTAAATATACATTTGATAAAAAATAACCAAATAAATTATTAACTAAATAATTATCCAATTATGAAAACAGCAAATTCATTATTTAAAAAAACGGGAATAGTTATAGCATTATTGCTATTTAATATTTCTTTTTCACAAAATTCCAATTTATCAGGAACTGTTACTGATGCAACAGGAGCAGCAATTCCAGGTGTAAATATTGCCATAAAAAATACCAACAAAGCCATTGCAACTGATGTTAATGGAAAATATTCATTTGCTAATCTAAAAAATGGAACAGTAAATATTATTGCAACCTATATTGGTTTTAAAACTGTAGAATCAAAAGTCACAATTAACGGAAACACCATCCAAAATATCTCATTAGTTGAAGATGCTAATGTTTTAGATGATGTAGTTGTTACAGGTGTTGTAAATCCTAAAGCAAAAATCAAATCTAGTGTTTCCATTACTACTTTAGGAACAGAACAAGTAACCCAATCAGCACCAAGATCAACTGCTGAAATCTTCAGAACCATTCCTGGTATTCGTTCAGAATCTTCAGGAGGTGAAGGAAATTCAAATATCTCTGTACGTGGTGTACCAATATCTTCAGGTGGATCAAAATATTTACAACTTCAAGAAGATGGACTTCCTGTATTATTATTTGGTGATATTGCATTTGCAACAGCAGATATCTTTACAAGATTTGACGGAAATATAGCTAAAATTGAAGCCATTCGTGGTGGATCTGCATCTACTTTATCTTCTAATTCACCAGGTGGAATTATCAACTTTATCAGTAAAACTGGTAAAACCGAAGGTGGTAACATCAGTACAACTTTTGGATTAGACTACGGAAATTTTAGAACCGACTTGGATTACGGATCAAAAATTGGAGACGGATTGTATTTTCACGTTGGTGGTTTTTACAGAACTGGTGAAGGAGTAAGAAAAACAGGATTCAATAGCAATAATGGAGGTCAATTTAAATTCAATATTACTAAAGAATTCGAAAATGGTTCGGTTACTGTTTATGCAAAATTCTTAAATGATAGAGCTGCAGCTTATATGCCAATGCCAGTAGCTGTTTCTGGAACAAATGCAAATCCTACTTGGAAAAGTGTTGATGGTTATGATGCTACAACCGGCGCTTTACAATCTATTTATTTGACTCATAGCCTTGGATTAGGTCCTGATGGAAATGTTCGAAGAGAAGCTGTAGCAAATGGAATGCATCCTGTCTCAAAATCAATTGGTGCAAATGCTTCATTTAATTTAGAAAATGATTGGAAAATTACCGATAACATTAGATTTTCATCTAATTCAGGTGGATTTATCTCTCCTTTTCCAGCAGAATTAGGGACTGCTTCAGCAATTGCAAATTCTTTTGGAGCTGGATCAACTTTAAGCTATGCTGATAATGGAGCTGCTTTTAATACTCCAAACGGATTAGTAGCAAGAATTCACATGTTCGACACTCAATTAAACAACATGGGGAATTTTATGAATGATTTACGTTTGACAAAAAAATTCGATAAAATAGGAATTACAGCAGGGTTGTTTAAATCGATGCAAAATATCTCAATGTCATGGTTGTGGAATTCCTACCTTCAAGAAGTATCAGATGACAATCCTCGTCTAATTAATGTTAGTAATGTAAGCGGCGGTGCTTTATCAGAAAACGGTTTATATGCTTACGGAACACCAGCTTGGGGAAATTTAGCTAGAAATTACGATACACAATACAATGTTTCTGCTCCTTATATCAATATCTCTGTTGATGCAACTGAAAATTTATCCCTTGAAGGAGGTTTACGTTATGACAAAGGAAAAGTTACTGGTTCATTTGCAGGAGGTGTTTCAACTACTTATGACATCAATAATGATGGCGTAATTTCGGCACCAGAGCAAAATGTATTTGCAATTGACAATGCTAATGCTACAGCAGTAAACTATGATTACGATTATTATTCATACACTTTAGGAGCTAATTTACTTTTAGCAAGCAGACAATCTGTATTTGCAAGAATAAGTAGAGGTGCTTCAGCTAAAGCGGATAGAATTTTATTCAGTGGACTAGATTATTTAGACGGAAATAAAATTAATGCATTAGACTTTTTAACTCAGGCAGAAATTGGATTCAAACAAAAATTCAATAACGGATACCTTTATGCTACTGCATTTCACTCTAAAACAAATGAACAAGGCGGATTTGAAGCAACTTCAAACAGCATTATCAAAAACAATTACAAATCTATTGGTGTTGAGTTAGAAACAGCTTATAATGTCACTGATAATTTAGATGTAAGAGGTTCTTTAACTTATACAAAAGCTGAAATTACTTCAGGAGCAAACGATGGAAATCAACCAAGAAGACAACCTAAATTAATGTATAGTTTTTTACCAACCTATAAATTCATGGATAAAAAGAATACACTTGGTTTAAGCTTCATTGGTCAAAGTAAAGCATATGCACAGGATTCAAATCAATTAGTTATGAATGGTTTTGTAATTGTAAATGGATTTGTAGAAGTAGGCATTGCAAAAGGATTATCTTTAAATGTTTCTGGAAACAACCTATTCAACACCTTAGCAATCACTGAAGCTGAAGAGGGAAATATCACTGAGAATACCGTAAATTATGTTAGAGCCAGATCAATGACAGGAAGATCACTTTCAATGGCTTTATCTTATAAATTTTAATTAGATTTTTCATAAATAGTTGGTTAGAAATTCCTGTACTATAATAGTAATAAAAAGTACAGGAATTGATTTTTAAAACTTTAAAAAAACAATTATGGCATTCGTTAAACCTAAACTAAGCTTTTGGCAAATAATCAATATGAATGTTGGCTTTTTTGGCATCCAATACAGTTTTGGCTTGCAACAAAGTGCTGTAAATCCTATTTATGATTTTCTACACGCCAGCCCAGATCAAATTCCAATTTTGAACTTAGCCGGACCTTTAACAGGTTTGTTAATCCAACCTATTATTGGAGCCATGAGTGATAAAACTTGGCATCCACGATGGGGGCGAAGAAAACCATATTTTTTTATTGGAGCTATTATTTGTAGCATCGCCTTGTTTCTTTTTCCATTTAGTAGTTCACTTTGGATGGCAGCTGGTTTGCTTTGGATTTTAGATGTTGGTAACAATACTGCCATGGAACCGTATCGCGCTTTTATTGCCGACACACTAAATGAAGATCAGCAACCCATAGGTTTTCAAGCGCAAAGTTTCTTTACTGGATTTGGACAATTCTTATCTTATATTTCACTTTTTCTGTTCCCCATTATTTTTATTGGCTATACAGGGCAATTGCCAAACTGGATTTATGCCTCTTTCTTTTTAGGAGCAGTACTTTCGGTAACATCCATTTGGTGGAGTATGAAGAAAACAAAAGAGATTCCACCAACAGCAGCAGAGATCGAAAAAATGAAATCAGAACCCTTAAATCTCTTTTCTCCTTTTGTAGATATCTATCATGCCGTATTAGAAATGCCAAAAGTAATGTGGCAACTCTTTTTAGTCTATTTATTTCAATGGTATGCTTTAATGTGTTTTTGGCAAAACAATTCAAAAAGTATTGCTTTATCTGTTTGGAATACTACTCCAGCCGACAAAATGGGTTATGAAAAAGCAGTAGAATGGATGGGATTGATTGGTGCATTTGGATTTATAGTTACCTTTTCGGTAGCGTTTTATCTGGCTAAATTAGCCAAAAAGCACAGCCCAAAAATGGTACATTTTATTTGCCTACTTTTTGGAGCTATTTCATTTTTATTTTTTCCGGTAATACAAAATCAATATGTATTCTTTGCGGTAATCATTGGTTACGGAATTGCTTGGGCGAGTATGATGGGAATTCCTTATCTCATGGTAGTTACTAATATCCCCAAAGAGCGCTACGGAGTTTACATGGGTATCATCAACATGATGATTGTTATTCCAATGATTATTCAAAATTTATCCTTTGGATTCATCCTAAAACATTTTTTGAATAATGATCCACGTTTAGCCATAACATTTGCTGGAATCTTATTACTACTCGGCTCCATGAGTACCTTATTAATTAAAGTTAAGAAAACAACATTCTAGTATTATGAATACTGATATCAATTATACAAAAGCAATTGAATTATTGAAAAAATCCTCCTCATCCGAAGGTTTTTTAGCAAGCGCACAAAACATTTCCAATTACAAAAGAGTTTGGGCACGTGATGGTGTGATATGCGGATTAGCAGCCTTAGCGTCAAGAAAAGATGACTTGATTGAAACTTTTAGAAAAACATTAGAAACTTTAGCCAAAAACCAACACTACAACGGAACCATTCCGTCTAACGTTATGACAAACGGCACTGATACTGAAGTAAGTTACGGTGGATTAGCAGGAAGAGTCGATGCTGTAACTTGGTTTATTATTGGGATTTGCCAATATGCTTTTTACAAAAACGATCCTTCTTTTGTTGAAAAATACCAAGCCAATATCGAAAAATGTTTGACATTAATGGAAGCTTGGGAATTCAACAACAAACACCTAATGTATGTTCCATTATCAGGAAACTGGGCCGATGAATACATCACGGATGGTTATGTTTTATACGACCAATTGTTGCGCATTTGGGCATTAAAAAGCTACAATCATTTTGCAAAAAACACTGCAATCACATCTAAAATTGAAAAAATAACGGAGCAAATAAAAATTAATTTCACTCCGAATTCAGGAGGTGAAAAATACCATGAAAGAACCTATAATGAAATGCAATTTGGGGATTTCATGCCTTGCTCCTTCTCTCCTGCTGGATATAAAACGCAATTTGATGCTTTCGCAAATTCATTGGCAATACTATTAAATATCGGTTCAAAAGACTTTCAAGAGAAAACCATTCAACATGCCGAAGCAATAAGAAATCAAAAACCACTGAAATTAATTCCTGCTTTTTGGCCTCCAATTGAGGAAACTGATGCCGACTGGAACTTACTGAAAAACAATTTCAAATACGAATTTAGAAATTACCCAAATGAATTTCACAATGGGGGAAGTTGGCCAATGGTGAATGGGTTTTACGGCTTAGCCTTGCTTGCTAGGAATCAAAACAAAGAAGCAAAAAAACTTTTAGAAGCAATAAATCACGCCAATCAAAAAGAGGATTTTAGTTTCTACGAAAACTTCAATACCGAAACAGAAATGCCAAACGGAGTTCCGTTTTGTACTTGGAGTGCAGCAGCAACTGTTTTATTACATCAAGGAATTACTGCAAATTTTAAATTATTAATTTAAAATGGAAAAGACAATCGACATCATATGTATTGGGGAATTACTCATTGACTTTATTGGTTATGAAATCAATTTACCCATTTCTAAAATAGAAAATTACCACCGTTTTTTAGGTGGTTCACCAACAAATGTAGCTATAAACGGAGCTAAATTAGGGCTCAAAACAGCCTTAGTTGCCACTTGCGGTAAAGACGGTTTAGGAGATTTCATGATAGAAGAATTAAACGAAAATAAAGTTATAACTTCTTATGTTAAACAAACAGAAGAACAACCTTCATCAGTAATTTTCGTTTCCAAATCAAGTGAAACACCTGAATTCATTCCTTACAGACAAGCAGATTATCACATTGAAAACACTCAAATTACAGATAAATTACTTGAAAATGCTAAAATCTTTCATACAACCTGTTTCGCTTTAAGCAAAAATCCAGCGCGTAAAACCATTTTAGAAAAAGCTAAAAAAGCACATCAATTAGGTTTACAAACTAGCATTGACCTTAATTTTTCAGAAAAAATATGGCCAAATAGAGCTGAAGCTAAAGCCGTTATTAAAGAATATTTATCCACAAATCCTTTAGTCAAATTGAGTGATGATGATTGTTTTAGATTATTTGAAGAAACAAAAAGTGATGACTATATTTTTGACTATTTTCACCAATTAGGGGCATCCACCATTTGCCTAACAAAAGGGAAAGAAGGAGTGGTTTTATTCGATGCAAAAATAGGTATCATTCATAAAAAAGCCAACTTTGTTGAAAACGTAAAAGATACTACCGGAGCTGGAGATGCATTTTGGACAGGATTTTTATACAGCAAACTAAAAGGAAAAGAATCGCTAGAATGCATTGATAATGCACAAAAATTAGCTAGTATCAAACTACAGCATCTTGGTCAACTGCCAAATAACATTGAACTGGAAGAAGTTTAAAGTCTTCATTAAAAAACATAAACCCTGACATGAATTCTATTAAGTTCCATTTTAAATTTTTAAAGTGGAACTTTTTACTTAAAAATCCCTTTACAGTCTTTCCAAAAAAGGCGTTTTTCAAAATAAAAAACTAAATTTGGTTGAACCAAATCTAGAAGTATGTTTCAATCCAAAAAAGACACGATTTATCTAATCCTTGCCGGAATATTTATAACCAATGCCATTGTAGCCGAATTAATAGGCGGAAAACTCATTCAGATTGGCCCCTTTATTATGAGTCTGGGAATCCTTCCCTGGCCCATTGTTTTTATTACAACTGATATTATCAATGAACATTTTGGCAAAACTGGAGTCAAAAAACTCTCTTTTATTACTGCAGGACTTATTGCTTATTGTATTCTGATTCTTTTCATTGGTACAAAAATCCCTGCATTTAACACTGCAGAAACCGTTAACGACGAACAATTTTATGCAGTATTCGGTCAAGGAATGTTCATTATGGTGGCCAGCATTATTGCTTTTTTAATTTCTCAACTAATTGATGTTTCTATCTTTTGGTTTTTGCGAAATAAAACCGGAAAAAAAATGATTTGGCTCCGAAGTACTGGTTCAACCTTAATTTCCCAACTTATTGATAGTTTTATCGTTTCTGGAATTGCCTTTTGGCTAACAGGAAAAATCACAACTAGCCAATACCTCAACATGTCGATAACTGGCTATAGTTTTAAATTAATACTCGCTATTGCCTTAACACCATTAATTTACTTAGGGCATCATTTCATTGAAAAATACCTTCAAAATAACTAATCATGGAAAACAAAAAACGTTGCAGCTGGTGCGAAAAAGACGATTTATACCGAAAATACCATGATGAAGAATGGGGAAAACCTGTATATGATGACCCAACATTATTCGAATTTTTACTTCTGGAAACCTTTCAGGCAGGATTGAGTTGGTACACCATTTTATCCAAAAGAGAAAATTTCTGCAAGGCATTTGACAATTTCGATTACAAAAAAATAGCTCAATATTCGGAGGGAAAAATCCAAGAATTACTTTTGGATGCAGGCATTATTCGAAATAAACTCAAAGTATATTCAGCTGTTACCAACGCACAAAATTTCATCAAAATACAAGAAGAATTTGGAAGCTTTTCCAAATACATTTGGGGATTTGTAGACGGCAAACCTATTGACAATAATCTCCAAAGTCTTAAAGATATTCCCGCCACTACTCCGCTTTCGGATGCAATTAGCAAAGACTTAAAAAAGCGCGGTTTTAAATTTGTAGGCTCTACCGTAGTTTATGCTCACATGCAAGCCACAGGAATGGTTAACGACCATATAGCTAATTGCTGGACAAGAAGCTAGTCAGCAGTGTTCAGTATTTTAGTAATCAGCAAAATTTTGTTTGTTAAACTTCCAACTCTGAACTTCTAACTTCCAACTTTTTCCATACATTTGTTGCTCACTTTAGGGGTGTCTACAAATGTAGGCTGAGATTTTACCCTCTGAACCTGATCTAGTTCATACTAGCGTAGGGAAAAGTAAGATGACTTCCGTAGTCCCATTTTTTGGGTACACTGTAGCCATTCCTAAAGTAATTTTTATCTAAAAAATTAAAGGAATGGAACTAAAAATCAACAACCAAATCAAACAATTTCAAGCAGATGCGCTAAGCATTCAAGCCTTGCTCGATATTGAAATTCCCCAAAAACAAAATGGCATTGCTGTAGCCATAAACAGCAACGTAATTCCAAAATCCAACTGGAACAGTCACCTCCTATCCGAAACTGACGATATTCTAATTATCTCTGCTACACAAGGAGGATAACCATTTTTAAATTCCAAAAATCAAACTCCAAATTCCAATTTATTCCTACAAAATAGAGAATAATCGAAAACGTATAACACACAACTCCTAACTTCAAAAACATGAACAACGAAGAAAAAATATCCAGACAGCCCTTCCCGAATTCGACAAAAGTTTATATCGATGGTGAAATCCACCCGATTAAAGTCGCTATGCGTGAAATTCATTTATCCGACACTAAACTTTCAAGAGGTGGTGTGGAGCACAATCCTCCAGTAACCGTTTACGATACTTCAGGACCTTACACCGATCCAAATATCGAAATTGATGTTAGAAAAGGATTGCCTCGCATCCGTGAACAATGGATTTTAGACCGTAATGATGTGGAAGAATTAACCGAAATTAGTTCGAATTATGGTAAAGAACGTTTGAATGACGAAAAACTAAATCATTTGCGTTTTGAATATTTGCATAAACCCATGCGCGCCAAAAAAGGAGCTAATGTTTCGCAATTGCATTATGCAAAAAAAGGAATTATTACTCCTGAAATGGAATACATTGCCATTCGTGAAAACCAACGCATCGAGCAATTAGAAAACCAAACTAAAGCGATGCAATGCCAACACCCAGGACATAGTTTTGGAGCCAATACACCAAAAAGCAAAATTACAGCCGAATTTGTTCGTAGCGAAATTGCTGCCGGACGTGCTATTATCCCTAACAACATTAATCACCCTGAAAGCGAACCGATGATTGTGGGACGTAATTTTTTGGTGAAAATTAATGCCAATATTGGAAACAGTGCGGTTACCTCATCTATCGAAGAAGAAGTAGAGAAAGCAGTTTGGGCTTGTCGCTGGGGAGCTGATACCATTATGGATTTATCTACTGGTAAAAACATTCACGAAACCAGAGAATGGATTATTAGAAACTCACCTGTGCCAATTGGAACGGTGCCAATTTACCAAGCACTAGAAAAAGTAAACGGAATTGCCGAAGATTTGACTTGGGAAGTATTCCGTGATACTTTAATCGAACAGGCTGAACAAGGAGTATCTTATTTCACAATTCACGCTGGAGTTTTATTGCGTTACATCCATTTAACGGCTAATCGTGTGACTGGAATCGTATCTCGTGGTGGTTCGATTATGGCAAAATGGTGTTTGTTTCACCACAAAGAAAACTTCTTGTACACGCATTTTGAAGAAATTTGCGAAATCATGAAACAATATGATGTGGCTTTCTCTCTTGGAGATGGTTTACGTCCGGGTTCTATTGCCGATGCCAATGATGCTGCACAGTTTGCCGAACTAGAAACCTTAGGAGAACTGACAAAAATTGCATGGAAACATGATGTTCAGGTATTTATTGAAGGGCCAGGTCACGTGCCGATGCACATGATTAAAGAGAATATGGACAAGCAATTAGAACATTGTTCGGAAGCGCCATTTTACACTCTTGGACCATTAACTACTGACATTGCTCCGGGTTACGATCATATTACTTCTGCCATTGGAGCAGCAATGATTGGCTGGTATGGCTGTGCGATGTTGTGCTATGTTACACCAAAAGAGCACCTTGGTTTACCTAACAAAAAAGACGTAAAAGACGGAGTTATCACTTATAAAATCTCAGCTCACGCTGCCGATTTAGCCAAAGGCCATCCAGGAGCACAATACCGCGACAATGCGTTAAGTAAAGCCCGTTTTGAATTCCGTTGGGAAGATCAATTTAATTTGTCATTAGATCCAGATACAGCAAGGGAATTTCACGATGAAACCTTACCAGCTGATGGTGCTAAAGTAGCGCATTTCTGCTCAATGTGCGGACCTAAATTCTGTTCGATGAAAATCTCACAGGAAATCCGTGACGTTGCCGAAGCCGAAAAAGGAATGCAAGAGAAATCAGAAGAGTTTGTCGAACAAGGAAAAGAAATTTATATTTAAAAAGTGGGGTGCTGGAAGTTAGAAGAGGGAAGTTAAAACTTCACTTCTAACTTCCCACCTCTAACTTCTAACTTAAAATGATTGTCATTTCCAATCCAACTGCAATAACAAACGAAATCAAAACCATTCATGCTCTATTTGAGTGTGGATTGGAATTGTTTCACGTTAGAAAACCTGAGTTTTCAGCGCAGGAAATGAAAACTTTTGTCAATGTAATTGGATTGGAATATAGAAATAGACTGGTTCTACATAGCCATCATCAGTTAGCGGAAGATTTAGGAATGAATCGAATTCATTTTACAGAAAAAGATAGAACAAAAGCCAACCCTATCAGGGTTCCAAACCCTGATAGGGTTATTACAACAGCAACACATAGTATTGAAGATTTTAATCTTTTAGAAAATTACTTTGATTATACTTTTTTAAGTCCTGTTTATAGTAGTATTTCGAAAGAAAATTACAATCCAAAAATAGATTTATTAAACGCAATAAAAGACAGAACTAATTTCAACACAAAACTCGTGGCTTTAGGAGGAATCGAAGTTCAGAATATAAAAAAAACACTGGATGCAGGTTTTGATGATGTAGCTCTTTTAGGCACTATTTGGAACAGCAAGCAACCCATAAAAAATTTCGAATTATGTCAACAAATCGTCCTTTCGTACTAAGTATTGCTGGTTTTGATCCTTCGGCTGGTGCTGGTGTTTTGGCAGATATTAAATCCTTCGAACAACATCAGGTATATGGTTTTGCCATCAATACGGCAAATACGATTCAGACCGAAAATGAATTTGTTGCTATT
>NCET01000330.1 GCA_002280815.1 Flavobacteriales bacterium 32-34-25
CAAACCCTTAACAATTGTGAAAGCGAAAGACTGGCTATAACTGTAAAAATTCAGGATACGCAAACCCCAATTGTTACTTCACCTCAAACATTCTGCATCCAAAAAAATGCAAAAATTAGCGATATTGCCATTTCAGGACAAAACATCAATTGGTTTGAGAGTGCTTCCTCTTCCATACCTCTATCAGATTTTACTTTACTTGAAAACGGAATTACTTACTACGCTTCAGAAACCATAAAAAATTGTGAGAGCGAACGAATTCCTGTATCCATAACTATTCTCGAAGCCACTACTGGAGATTGTATCAATTTTGTAGATGAACTTCCATACCCTAAATTCTTCACACCAAATAATGACGGATATAATGATACTTGGACTATTGATTTTGCCTATTTAAAACCCAATACCGGAATTCGAATCTTTGATCGTTATGGTAAACTTTTAAAAGTCCTATTACCTGATTCCAGTTGGAACGGTCAATTCAACAATCAACCATTACCCGCAACCGATTATTGGTTTATTGTTACCAGAGCAAATGGTCAAGAATACAAAGGGCATTTTAGCTTGAAGAGATAAAGCAAAAAAGAGCGCAAATTGTATTCAAATTGCGCTCTTTTTGTAAATATTCGTAAACTTTGTGTTCAAATAATCTTAAAACTTATGTTCCTGCTTACTAATTACCAATAAAGAAATTAACGATATACAAGCTGCAACTGTTAGATATATCCCTACTGAAGCAATACCATAACTGTCAGACAATTTAATCGCAGCCATTGGTGCAAATGCAGCACCTAAAATACCTGCCAAGTTAAACGTCAATGAAGCACCTGTATAACGTACAGTTGTTGGAAATAATTCAGATAAAAAAGTCCCTAACGGACCATAAATAAATCCCATCAATGACATTCCTAAACAAACAAAAAAGGTCACTAAAACTATATTTTTGCTTGTCAAAAAGAATGAAAAGAAGAATCCAAAAATAGCAATAGCAATTGTTGTGTAAATTAACATTTTACGCCTTCCAATTTTATCAGCAGCCAAGGCTGAAATAGGAATAAAAATGGCAAAGAATAATACTGAGAACAATTGAATTAAAAGTGCTTCTTTATTTGTAAAACCTAAACTCTTAGTATTCCAATTTAAAATAAAAACCGTCATCAAATAAAACACTAAAAATGTAGTGACTGCTGCTAATGTTCCAAAAATCAATTGGTTTTTATAGGATTTAAAAACGGTAATAAAAGGCACTTTCACTTCTTTTTGCTCTTCTTTCGAATTTTCAAAAGCAGGAGTTTCTGTAATTTTTAAACGAATATAGAAACCTACAATCACTAAAAGCGAACTTGCAATAAATGGAATTCTCCATCCATAGTCCATAAAAGCTTCTGGACTCATGGAATTTGTCAATATCAAAAAGGTTCCGCCAGAAAGTATCAATCCTATTGGAGCACCTAATTGAGGGAACATTCCGTACCAAGCGCGCTTGTGTGGCGGTGCATTTTCAATAGCAAGCAAAACAGCTCCTCCCCATTCACCTCCTAAACCAACACCTTGACCAAAACGACAAAGCATCAATAAAATAGGAGCCATTATACCTATGCTAGCATAACTTGGCAAAAAACCAATACTTATTGTAGATATCCCCATGGTCAATAAGGCTACAACTAAGGTTACTTTACGGCCAATTTTATCACCATAATGTCCAAAAACTGCCGAACCCAATGGTCTGGCTAAAAAGGCAATAGAAAAAGTAGCTAAGGATTCTAAAGTGGAGGTGGTACTACTAGCACCTGGGAAAAACAATTGTGGAAAAACCAATACAGCTGCATTGGCGTAGATATAAAAATCAAAAAACTCTATGGTTGTTCCTATTAAACTTCCAAAAAGAACGTGTTTTAAAGAATTTATTTTAGCAGGCTGTTCTTTCATCATCAAGAAATTAGGTTTAAAATCCTGCAAAAGTCATCCTTATTTTTGAAAGCTACAAATATTTAGTTCCAATATTTTTTGGTAATTTTACTCAAAACAAATTCAAACATGCCCAACGACTGTATCAGCTATCAAAAATCAGGATATTTTTCTCCTTTGATGAATGATTATTTAGACCAAAATCCAAAATTACAATCCTTATATAATCGATTTCCAACATTAGAAAACTTTGAAGCCCAAATTGCCGAAAAGCAAGCAAATTTTAATCACAATAATAGAGCAAGCTTGGTTTCTGTTTTACAAAAACAATATGCTGGAATTGAAATTTCGCATTTAACAGAGCAAAACATTGAATCTTTAAAAGTCAATAACACTTTTACAGTAACAACCGGTCATCAATTAAACCTATTTTCTGGACCTTTGTATTTTCTATACAAAATCATTTCTACTATTAATTTGACTGTCGAATTAAAAGTAAAATATCCTGCTTATAATTTCGTCCCCGTTTATTGGATGGCAACCGAAGATCATGATTTTGAAGAAATCAATTACTTTAATTTGAAAGGACGAAAATTCCGTTGGAACGCAGCAAGTACTGGTCCCGTTGGAAGACTTTCTACAGAAGGCCTAGCTGATTTTTTTGAAATATTCGAACAAGAATTAGGTCACAGCACTAATGCTGAAACGCTGAAAAAACTTTTTGAAGAAGCCTATTTGAATCATGACAATCTTGCTGATGCCACACGTTATTTGGCTAATGCTTTGTTTAGCACACATGGCTTAGTAATCATTGATGCTGATGATGCTAATTTGAAACAAAACTTCGCTCCTTATATTAAGAAGGAATTATTACATCAAACAGCTCACACGAAAGTTCTGGAAACTATTGAAAAACTAAAAGAATATACCATTCAGGTAAATCCACGTGAAATCAATTTGTTTTATATCGAAGATAATTTACGTGAGCGTATTATTTTCGAAAACGAAAAATTCAAAGTAAACAATACCAAAATAGAATTTTCTGAAAATGAAATTCTAACATTACTGGAAACTCATCCTGAAAAATTCAGTCCTAATGTAATTATGCGTCCGCTATATCAAGAAGTGATCTTACCTAATCTTTGTTACATTGGCGGAGGTGGAGAAATTGCTTATTGGCTCGAATTAAAATCTTTTTTTGATGCAGTAAAAGTTAGTTTTCCAATACTTCTAGTTCGAAATTCGGTTCTTTTGGCTACAGAAAAACAAGTTAAAAAAGCAGCTAAATTAAATCTCAGCTGGAGTGATTTATTCTCTAATCAAACTGATTTGATTAATACCAAAGCAAAAGTGCTGTCGGAAATAGATATAGATTTGTCTATGCTAAAAAAACAACTGCAATCGCAATTCAGTATTTTACACGAAATCACAACAAAAACAGATCCTTCATTTGCTGGAGCAGTAAAAGCACAAGAAGTAAAACAACTTAAAGGTCTTGAAAACCTAGAAAAACGTTTACTTAAAGGTCTTGAAAACCTAGAAAAACGTTTGCTAAAAGCCGAAAAACTAAAACTAAAAGACACTTTAGATCGCATAACCGATTTACAAAACGAATTATTTCCAAATCAAAGTTTACAAGAACGACAAGCTAATTTCTCTGAGTTTTATATCGAAAGCGGACAGCAACTTATTTCAAAACTTATTGAACGCCTTAAACCACTAGAGCAAAATTTTGATATTATTACTTTATAAAATTTAACAAAAGAGCTTTATTAATGATTTAATTTATAGTAAAATCAAGATACTTTACGTTTTAAAAAAGCTACTTTTATAAAAAAGAAATTATAAAATGACAACCAACAGAACTTTTACCATGATTAAACCCGATGCTGTCGCTAATGGACACATTGGAAACATACTTGCAATGATTAACAACAACGGCTTTAGAATTGTATCGTTAAAGTTAACCCAACTTACAGTAGCCGATGCTCAAGCTTTTTATGCGGTTCACGCAGCCAGACCTTTTTACGGGGAGCTCGTGAATTTTATGTCTAGCGGACCTATTGTTGCTGCTATTTTAGAAAAAGAAAATGCAGTTTTAGATTTCAGAACTCTTATTGGTGCTACTAATCCAGCCGATGCAGCCGAAGGAACTATCCGTAAATTATACGCTACTTCAATGGGTGAAAATGCAGTTCACGGCTCAGACAGCGATGAAAATGCAGCTATAGAAAGTGCTTTTCATTTTGCAACAAGAGAAGAATTTTAGTATTTAGTATTCAGTGTTCAGCTTTTTAGTGTTCAGTCACAGTTGAAGAAAGTCGCAGATAAAAAAAGAAATCCCGTCTCGTTTTTTAGAACAAGACGGGATTTTTTTATTTGATAATAACTGATTACTAAAAATCTGAACACTGAACACTACCTAAGAACCACATCTTTCACTACATCACGACGCAGTTCTTCATTAATCATTGCTACAATTTTAGATTTTCCGTGGCTTAGTTCTTCTCTTAAAACAGATGAAGTTAATTCTACATACAAAGTACTTCCTTTTAAGACTACATTTCTAGTATAACTATTCACTCCGTTACCCATTAAATTTTGCCAAGCTTCCTTTACGTTAATTCCATCCATTCCAGATTGCAATTTATTCACTTGAATAATTTGCTTTAGAACATCGCCTACTGTACTTTGATTATTTAGTCTTTTTGCCATCTTCTAATAAATTAATTGGTCCCCTGCTTTTTTATATTGGTATTCTTTGTTTTGATCATTTTTAATCACCATCGCATCTTCTGAAATGCTTATTAATTCTTCTGTCCATTTTGCGTAAGCGGTAGAATAATCTAAAAAAACATGTTCTTCTTTAAAACGTACTTTTACATTTTCATAATCTTCGTTGAATAAAAATGTTCCATTAAATTGGGGTCTTACTTTTCTTCGAATTCCTTTATTATTGGTTATTTCAAAAAAATCAAAATTCTCATTCATCTTAAATTCTTTATCTTCCCCTTCTTTAAAACTCACCTTTTCAATTTCCCAATAACCATTGAGTTTTTTAATATCTTCTGGTGTAATTTTTTGTTGGCAGGAAACCAAAAACAAACATACAAAAAGACCTCTTAAAACATTTTTCATTATAAATACTATTAATTACCAACTAGGATTACGAAGAACAAAGTTAAGTGTATTATAATTAACTTAGCTAAAAAATAAAACACAACTTAAACTATTTTAGCTATTTTGTGTCTTAAAAAAACATCTCTAAAACTGCAAAATCATGTCTAAAATACTCCTTTACCTAATTGGAATTTTGTTTTTCACCAATTGCAGTTCTGAAACTAATTCAGACACTACAACTTCCGAAACTATCTATTTCCCGCCTACTACTGGAACAAATTGGGAAACTAAATCTATTGCTGATTTAGGATGGAAACAAGAAGCAGTCCAGCCTTTATTAGATTATCTAGAATTAAAAAACACTAAATCGTTTATAATTTTAATAAACGGACGAATTGTAATGGAAAATTATTTCAATGGACATTCGGCAACAACTAATTGGTATTGGGCAAGTGCTGGAAAAACCTTAACCGCAACACTCATGGACTGCAGAAACATTAGAAAAAGAAAACCTAATTACTTGCAAACACTTACTCAACATGACTTCGGGAATTGAAGATATTGCTAATGGCGATGATGTTTCTCCCTCTAGTTTAACCTACAAAGCCGATGCAGGAACGCGTTGGGCGTATCATAATGTCTATGTAAAATTGCAAGATGTTATTGCTCAGGCTACAGGACAAAGCTGGAATAATTATTTCAATTCAAAATTGAGAGATAAAATTGGTATGAATGGAACTTGGTTAACTCTAGATAATAATATTGTTTATTTTAGTAATACCAGAAGTATGGCGCGTTTTGGCTTATTGATGTTAAACAAAGGAAAATGGAATAACACTACTATTTTGAACGAAACTTTTTTTAATGCAGCAACCACAACTTCTCAAAACATCAATCTAGGATATGGTTATTTATGGTGGTTGAATGGAAAAAGCAGTTTTCGTTTACCACAAAGTCAACTTCAATTTTCAGGAAGTATTATTCCAAATGGCCCCAACGATATGTTTATGGCTTTAGGAAAAAATGACCAAAAAATCTATGTAGTGCCAAGCAAAAAAATGGTAGTAATTAGAATGGGAGACGCAGCCGATAATGTTAACCTCGCTTTATCTGATTTTGATAATACGCTTTGGCAAAAAATAAATGCCTTGTATCAATAACAATTTAAGATTTGTTATTACTAATTCTATTTTTAAAACCTAAAACAAAAAAAATGATTCCGATAATCAGTAAAATATAATACAAAGTTATGTATTGATTTCGGATAATATTTGCAATAACAAAACATACAACACTTATCATATAAAGATAAATAGGAGCAATATTTTTAAATGAAGAAAACATATTATTTTTTATTTAAAGAAACTATCTACAAATTCGTGTTTATTGAAAACCTGTAAATCCTCAATACCTTCGCCTACGCCAATGTATTTTACAGGAATTTGAAATTGATCTGAAATACCAATAACAACACCACCTTTAGCCGTTCCGTCTAGTTTTGTAACAGCTAATGACGTAACTTCAGTTGCAGCAGTAAATTGCTTGGCTTGCTCGAAAGCATTTTGACCAGTAGATCCGTCTAAAACTAACAATACATCATGTGGTGCATCGGCAACTACTTTTTGCATTACACGTTTTACTTTAGACAATTCGTTCATCAAATTCACTTTGTTATGCAAACGTCCTGCTGT
>NCET01000331.1 GCA_002280815.1 Flavobacteriales bacterium 32-34-25
TACCGTTGCCGGAACCGTTATTGGTGCGGTAATTATTGGAGTTTTAAATAATGGATTGGTTTTACTGGATGTGTCTCCGTTTTGGCAGCAAGTAGTAAAGGGAATCGTTATTTTATTGGCGGTGATTATTGATAAAATGAATCAGAAAAATAAATAATTCAAAAACTAAGCTTAAAATAATAGAACGAATAACACACCCCTAACCCCTCTCAAGAGGGGAACCGCCATGGTTTTCAAGACACAACTCCCTCCTTGAGGAGGGTTAGGAAGGTGTAAAGATCACCTTTAGAAAATCAAAAGGCATTAAGCTAAATTACCTTAATTCCTTAATGGTTAAAAATGTCAGTCTGAGCCTGTCGAAGACACGTTTCACAAGCTCTTCGACAAGCTCAGTGTGACAATAGATATTAAAATTACGAATGATTACCTAATCAGGTTATTATACTATAACGATACATATGAAAAAATATATTCTTGCCATTGACCAAGGTACTAGCAGTACTAAAACCATACTTTTTGACGAATTAGGACAGGCTGCGGCCAAAGGCAGCGTGGATTTAAAAACCGATTATTTTGACAATGGTTTTGTAGAACAAAATCCGGAAGACATTTATCAAAATGTATTGGATTCGGTAACCGAATGCCTGAAAGATTTTACTAAAAAAGGTCTGGCTATTTCTGATATTGTTTCTTGTGGAATTAGTAATCAAAGAGAGACTTTTATCCTTTGGGACAAAGATGGAAAAGCATTGGCTCCGGCGGTGGTTTGGGCTTGTAAACGCTCTATCTCAATTTGTACTGATTTAATTGAAAAAGGGCAAAATGACCTCATCAAACAAAAAACAGGTTTGCTATTAGACCCTTATTTTTCGGGAACCAAATTGCTTTGGCTACTTGAAAATGACTCGGAATTAAAAGAAAAAGTGGTCAAAGGCGAAGTGTATTTTGGAACAGTAGATTGCTGGCTGTTGTACAAATTGACTAACGGAACTCAATTCAAAACCGATTATACCAACGCTTCCCGAACCTTACTTTTCAATATTCATACCTTACAATGGGATAACGAAATTTTAGAAAACTGGGGATTATCCAACTTAAATTTACCGCAACCCTGCCCTTCCTCACATGATTTTGGAATGGTTAATTTTGGACAAATTTTGAACCACGAAACCCCGTTTTCTATCCCAATTACTTCTTTAATTGGCGATTCTCACGCGGCGACTTTCGGGGAAGGTTGTTTCGAAAAAGGTACTGCCAAAGTCACTCTGGGAACTGGAAGTTCGATTATGATGAACATTGGCGACAAAGCCGTTTTATCCAATTCCGGAATGTTGACCACTATTTGTTGGAGTACTGAAAACCGCGTAGATTATGCGTTGGAAGGCGCAATTGTTTCCTGTGGTTCCACTATCGAATGGCTGAAAAACGAATTGCAATTGTTCTCCTCTCCTGCTGAAACCGAAGCTATGGCAAAAGCCATTCCGGACAATGCGGGTGTTTATCTGATTCCTGCTTTTAGCGGACTGACACTGGCAAATGAGCCGAAAAGCATCTATTGAAGGAATGACTTTTGGAACAACTAAAAACCATATTGTTAGAGCCGCTTTAGAAAGTATTCCGTACCAAATAAAAGATGTGGTGGAAGCGATGGCAAAAGACATGCAAGCCGCATTAAAATTCATCTCAGTAAATGGCGGAATGACTCAAAACAAATTTGTCATTCATTTTTTAGCCGACTTATTAGGAATTCCGTTGAACAAACAACGAAATCCGGACGTTTCTGCATTAGGAGCCGCTTATTTATCTGGACTTAAAAGTGGGGTTTATAGCAGTATTGAACAACTTTCGGCTATTAATAAAAAACAAACTGAACAGGTTTTAGCGGATGCAAACAATGAATTACCAAGAAATGGGTATCTGGGTTGGAAGGAGAAAATATTGAGGAAATAGTTTCGGTTGTCAAAAGTGTTTTTTAGTAATTTGTAATGAATTGTTTATATATTTGATAAAAATAAAGTCTGATTACTGTCAGACCAATATACAAGTTTTAACCAATTTAATATAATATCACAGTAACATGAAAGGAATAAGAAAACACAGAGGACTCAAAAGATATTATAGAAATCTTGCGACCGAAAACGACCTTGACAAAGCTACTTGGCTTGACTTTGATAATCTCGAAACTTGGTTTGACAATTGGCATCTACACTTTGACTGGAAAGGTTATGGCAACGATAGTTTTAAAAGAAGAAAACCACACTTAGATAAGCTGTTTCGACACTTTGAGTTACTCGTTGACAAGACAAAAAAATTGAATATTGATTTTCAGCTTTATGCTGTTTTGCTTGATTTTGACAGTTCCGATGACGCATTATTCTTGCATACGCCAAATCCAAACAATAGCCAATTCCCTTTTAAATTTTCAGACTTGCAGTTGACAACAACATTGACAAATTATCAACTTAATGAATATATTAATAACCTAGATGCCTATGAAAAGCTATATGGAAAAGCTGACGAAGCTTTTTGTTTGCTATTTAAAAAAAATGTAGGCATATCATTCTGACCGAAAAAAACTGGCTATAATAACTACCTAGCTCAACGAAGTCTCCTGACTTCGTCACACACGTTAAACAATACAATTCTAACAACTACCGTCAGTTTCTTGCGGAGATGCTTCCTTCGTCAGCATGACAACTTTGTGAGCAAGTCTTAAGGTTGAAGATTTTATTTCCCAACTTCCGTCTCCCAACTCCCAACTTCAATCTTCCCCCCATCATTTAAAGAATTTAGTGTTACCTTTATAACTTGAATCTGTCATACTAAACCAACTTATCTTTAAAATAGATTTAATGAACATCAAAACATTAATACTGATTATAATTAATAGTTTAATTGCATTGGTAATTGCGTTATTGTCTTTTTCTTCATACAAACAGTTTTCAAATGTTTTAAACGATCGTATTTTACTGCAATTAAATTCGATTAAAACACTCAAGCAAAACCAAATTGAACATTTATTAAGATCAGAATGGGAACGATTTGAAGCTACTGATTTGTACAACCAAAACATTGACACTACCGTATTAAAACTTCCGGATAGTATTAAAAACAGTAATGGAATTCACGATTTCACAGCCTACCATGTTGCTAAAAAAACAACAATAGGTTTTATCTCCAATTCGAAAAGTGGTTTAAAAATTAAAATTTTAGATTACAACAAAATAAAAAAAATACTCCTTGAACGTACTGGAATGGGCGACAGTGGCGAATCTTATCTTGTGGGAGAAGATTTCCGAATGCGTTCTCAATCTCGTTTTTATCCCAATAAAACGCCTTACAGCTTATTGGTTAAAACAAAAGGGGTGACTAATGCTTTCAAAGAGATAAATGGCAGAGGTGTTTTTGAGGATTACAGGGGAATTGACGTGTATAGTGTGTACAGTCTGATAGTCGTTGGAAACTTAAAAATGGTTATTCTGTCTGAAATAGATGTTGATGAAGTTACGATTCCCTTAAAAGAATTGAAGCAAAGACTTGCCGGATTAACTCTTGCTATTTTTTTACTGGCGGTTATGCTTTCACTTTTTCTAACAAGAATTATTACCAACCCCATTAAAAACATGCAAAAAAGTCTCCGAATTATGGCAGAAGGAGACTATAACCAAACCAATGAATTTATAAAAAATTCGAAGGAAATAAAGGAAATGTTTGATGCTTTGGCGAATTTGAAAGCTTCTTTAATACAATCTAAACGGATGTTGGTAAACGGTTTAGAAGATGAAAGACGCCGACTTTCGCGAGAGCTGCATGACGGTGTTGGCCCCTATTTAACCTCTTTGAAGCACTACATTGAAAACCGAGTTAAAAATGAAGAGAAAAAAGCAGAAATGAAAAAAATAGTAGATGATACCATTGCTGAAATCAGATTGATGTCGAATGCTTTAATGCCTGCTTCAATAGATGATTTTGGAATTGGAGTTACGCTAACAAATTTTATCGAAAGCCTGAAAAAATCGACAACGGTAACTATTGAATACGAAGATTTAACCCAGCAGGAAAATTCTAACATTACAAACCATCAGGCGATTAATCTTTTTAGAATAAGTCAGGAGTTAATTAATAATTCATTAAAACATGCTAATGCAAAAAATATCCGAATCACACTTTCGGAATTTGATGAATTTATTTCTCTTTTTTATTTTGATGATGGAATTGGCTTTGACATCAAAACTGTTAAATTAGGTTTAGGAATTACTAACATTAAAGAACGGGTGGAAATTTGCAATGGTGCCATTACCATCAATGCGAATCCTGGAAACACAAGCTTTGAAATTGAATTACCCATAGAATTATGAACAAAATCAAATTAATAATAGCTGATGATCATGAGCTTTTTAGAAACGGACTTGCAGAGCTGCTACGAAAACATGATGATATAAAAATAGTAAAAAGTGTTGGAGATGGCGTTGAGTTTATGCAACTTATCAATAGCCTATTTGAAGCTGATATTGTACTGCTGGATATTACGATGCCCAATATGGATGGTTTTCAGGTTTTAAAAGAATTAAAAACCTTAAATTCTACTATAAAACCTATTGTGATTTCGATGCACAATGATGGAAATTACATTGCAAAATGTGCTAAAATGGGTGCTTATGGATACTTATTAAAAAACACAGATGAAGCTGAATTGATCCTTGCCATAAGAAGCGTTAGTAATGGTAAAAAATATTTCAGTGCTGAAATTTCCGAGAAAATGATCAACTTTATGTCAACACAAAGCATCAGTGAAAATGTTTTGTCCAATAAAGAAACCGAAGTTTTAGGTTTAATTGCTAAGGGTTTAACAACTAAAGAAATTGCTGAAAAACTATTTGTGAGTTCACGCACCATTGAAACCCATCGTGCCAATATTTTAAAAAAGCTAGAAGTAAAAAATACCGCCGAACTCATTAAAAAAGCAGCAAAAATGAATTTAATATAATACTTTAAAAACAATAATATCCGTATAAATACGGATGCAAATTGGGTAGATTCACATAATCCTAAAAACCTATTACTGAATGTAAATTTGTAAAAAACAATAAGAACATTAAAAGTAATAGCCATGAAAAAGATAGCATTGATTTTAGGATTTTTAGTAATTTCGTTAAATGCATTTGCACAAGAGCAAACTAATATGAAGCAGAGTGATTTAAAAGGACCGGCTTATAAAAATTACAAACATTGGATGCACAAAGCAACGCCAACTAAAATATATTCAGAAAGTAATAAAGTTGCACTTCAGGGACCTGCATACAAAAATCAACAAGCTTTGAAAAACACTGAAAAAGGAAATTTGGTTGCAGTGAAAATAGGTGGTTCTGAAAGACAAAAATTAACCGGACCGGCATACAAAAACCATGGCCCTTGGAATAACACTTCAAAACAAGACCTGGTTGCAGTGGAAACAGTTGATACTGAAAAACAACAGTAAATTAAACTAGCACAAAAAAAACATGGCCTTGGAGCAAAAAAGGTTAATGTTTCAGTCATTAGATAATCCAAAATTGTCATTGTCTAAAATCTGATTCTACATAGATAAGAAAACTATAGAGGCTGTCCGAAAAGTAATTTTTGGGCAGCCTCTTTTTTTGTGCACCTTCTAGATCAGTTTTGCAAATCATATTTTAACAAGTTGCAAAACAGAAATTTTATTGAACATTTCATTTAAAAACAGCTAAATTCGTAATCGTAATAATAAAATAAGGAATAGTAACTTTAAGCCGAGCCATCTATTTATTCAAACCTTTGCAAAACTATTTTTAAGCGTTTTCAAAACCTATTAATTAAATGATTTCAATTCGTTTTTTAGAAAAAAGAATACTGCAGTTGCTCTTTATCATTTTCTTTTCGCAATGCAGCACGCTAAAAAAAGAGAACGCACATTTACAGCAATTAATTTCGGCTAATCAATTAAAAAAAGATGTAGATTTCACGCATAAAAAGTTTCAAAAACTACATCCTAAACTGGATTATTACATAAGCAAGGAAAAGCTGGATTATAAATTTGACAGCTTAAAAACTACAATCCATACTCCTTTAACCCCTCTGGAATTTTATAAAAAAATCAGTCCTGTTGTGGCTGCTGTTAGACAAGGACACAGCTATGTTTTAGTACCCGAAAAACAATTTTCTAAAAAAGAGACCAAAGCCATACTAAAAAAAGGAACAGGGCCTTTTTCGCAATTTAATTTTTCTTTTTCCAATGACAAACTGTATGTTACCAAGAATAAATCATACAACAAATCAATTACAGCAGGAACCGAAGTACTTTCGGTAAACGGCATAAAACCGCTAGATCTTGTTCAGGAATACAATCAATATTATACTTCCGATGGTTTTAATACTAGTTTAAAAAAACAAAATGCAGCCAAACGTTTTATCTCGGCTTTTACTTCTGAATTCGGTATAAAAGACAGTTTGCAATATCTTTTAAAATCAAATGATAGTATAAAATTAGTTACTATCAAGCGACTCAAATCAGATTCGATCAAGAAAAAAACAGCGAAAATTGCTTCAAAAACAGTTTCAACTAACAAGGCAAAACTTAGAGAATTAAAAAGAAAAAAACGAATTAATGGTTTTGAAAAAACTACGAATACGTTTATTAGAGAGTTTCATTTTTCAGCCAAAGACAGCAGCGTTGCTATTTTAAAAATCAGAGCTTTTAAAAAGGGGAATTTCAAGAAATTCTACAAAGAAAGTTTTGCCGAAATTAAAAAACGAAATACCAAAACACTGATTATCGATTTAAGAAATAACGGCGGCGGACAACTGAACGAAATTGTTCATTTGTACCGCTACCTCGCCGATTCGACTTTTGTATTCTTAAAAAAATCGGAAGTAGTTTCCAGAGCGAGTTTGTTT
>NCET01000332.1 GCA_002280815.1 Flavobacteriales bacterium 32-34-25
TGTCAGTATTTAAAAGAACGTCTGCGTCGTTGCGGGTGCAAAAGTAGAACCTTTATCCGTTTTAACAATAGCTTTTCGAAACTATTTTAAAACTATTTTAAAACTATTTTTTAATCTACTGAAAACCTGATTCTTATTTTTTGAGGGTTTTACGTTTTGTAGGAATTTAGAATTGGTTAAGGATTGTTTCGCAGAGATTCGCAAAGAAAACACGGAGACTCGCAAAGGTTTTTTTATTAGAAAAGCACAAAATAACCAAGCCAATACCAACAACAATAGCTCAAACAAAACTTCTCGATACAATTTTAAACAATAAAGCTATCGCATTATTATTTAAAATCACTCGAAGTGACGACTAAAACTCTACTTAATAACCACAACCCTAGCCCCGACCTGTCTGCCGACAGGCAGGTAGCAGTGAAAATCCTTGTTTTCTGGTGTTCAGAAAACAAGATTGCAGCGAATAGCAGGAAAGTGCTTCAAAAAACAACACCTATATAGGTACACCTATATAGTTACACCTATTTATTTAGACCTGGATTTCAAGAAACATACTATAATATATATTGTATGTATTTTTCTAATACTCTATATTTGCATTCTCAAAATTAAACTAACAATGATTAACAATGATTAAGATTACTTTGCCCGATGGGTCAGTTAGAGAGTTTGCGCCAGACGCAACTCCGATGGATGTTGCTAAAAGCATTAGCGAAGGATTTGCAAGAAATGTAATTTCAGCTTCTTTTAATGGTACAACTATAGAAACAGTGACTCCTTTAACAACGGACGGCAGTCTTACATTATATACATGGAATGACTTAGAAGGCAAAAAAGCTTTTTGGCACTCTACTTCTCACGTGATGGCACAAGTTCTTGAAGAAATGTACCCAGGAATCAAATTAACTCTTGGGCCAGCTATTGCTAATGGTTTCTATTACGATGTGGATTTCGAAGATCAAAAAATCACTGAAGCAGATTTCAAGAAAATCGAAGACCGTGTATTAGAAATTTCAAGAGGAAAACATGAATTTAAACTTCGACCTGTTACTAAAGCAGAAGCTTTAGAATTATACAAAGACAATGTTTACAAAACAGAATTGATTTCGAATCTAGAAGACGGAACAATTACATTTTGTGATCATGATACTTTTACCGACTTATGTCGCGGTGGTCATATTCCAAATACTGGACTTATCAAAGCAATGAAAGTAATGAGCGTTGCTGGTGCTTATTGGAGAGGTGATGAAAAAAACAAGCAGTTGACTCGTGTTTACGGAACTTCTTTCCCAAAACAAAAAGACTTAACTGAGTATCTTTTACTTCTTGAGGAAGCAAAACGTCGCGATCACCGTAAATTAGGAAAAGAACTGGAATTGTTTGCTTTCTCACAAAAAGTAGGTCAAGGTTTGCCATTATGGTTACCAAAAGGAGCTGCTTTAAGAGATCGATTAGAGCAATTCTTGAAAAAAGCTCAAAAGAAAGCGGGTTATGAACAAGTAGTTACTCCACATATTGGTCAAAAAGAATTGTATGTAACTTCTGGTCACTATGCAAAATATGGTGCTGATAGTTTTCAACCTATAAATACTCCTGCCGAAGGTGAAGAGTTTTTATTAAAGCCAATGAACTGTCCTCACCACTGTGAAATCTACAATGTAAGACCTTGGTCGTACAAAGATTTACCAAAGCGTTATGCTGAATTTGGAACCGTTTACAGATACGAACAATCAGGAGAGTTACATGGCTTGACTCGTGTAAGAGGATTTACTCAGGATGATGCTCATATTTTTTGTACTCCGGAACAATTAGATGAAGAGTTCAAAAAAGTAATTGATTTGGTTCTTTATGTATTTGGTTCGTTAGGTTTCGAAAATTTTACTGCTCAAATTTCATTAAGAGATAAAGAGAACAGAGAGAAATATATTGGTACAGATGAAAACTGGGAAAAAGCTGAGAATGCTATTATCAATGCTGCTCGTGACAAAGGATTAAATACCGTTGTTGAATATGGCGAAGCTGCTTTCTACGGACCTAAATTAGATTTCATGGTAAAAGATGCATTGGGAAGACAATGGCAACTAGGAACTATCCAGGTTGACTACAACTTACCAGAGCGTTTTGAATTAACATACAAAGGTTCTGATAACGAATTGCATCGTCCAGTAATGATCCACAGAGCTCCTTTTGGATCTATGGAACGTTTTATAGCCATTTTATTAGAACATACAGCAGGAAATTTCCCTCTTTGGCTTATGCCAGAACAGGCTATTATATTGTCTTTGAGCGAGAAATATGAAAATTATGCTAAAAAAGTTTTAGATTTGCTGGAAATTCACGAAATTCGCGGGCTAATTGACAACAGAAACGAAACAATTGGTAAGAAAATTAGGGATGCTGAATTGCAAAAAATCCCGTTTATGCTCATCGTTGGTGAGGAAGAGGAGAAAAACGGAAGCATTTCTATCCGTCGACAAGGTCAAGAAGGAAAAGGAAATATTAGCGTAACAATAGAAGAATTTGCTTCGATTGTTAACGAAGAAATAAAAAAAACATTAAAAGTATTTACAGTTTAACTTAAATTTTAAAGTCATAGCAATAAGAAGCAATAGAGGTTACCAACCTCGCGTAGAAAAAAAAGATGCACACAGGATAAATAATCTTATTCGTGGAGTGCAAGAAGTAAGGCTTGTAGGTGAAAACATTGAGCCTGGAGTTTTTAAACTTTCGGAAGCATTAAGATTAGCGGACGAGTTTGAACTGGATTTAGTAGAAATTTCACCAAATGCAGATCCACCGGTTTGTAAAATCATGGACTACAAAAAGTTTGTTTATGAGCAAAAGAAACGTGAAAAAGTTCTAAAAGCGAAATCTTCACAGGTTGTCGTTAAAGAAATCCGTTTTGGTCCTCAAACTGATGAGCATGATTATGAATTTAAAAGAAAGAATGCTGAAAAATTCTTAAAAGAAGGTGCTAAATTAAAAGCATTTGTTTTCTTTAAAGGGCGTTCTATTATTTATAAAGATCAGGGTCAAATCTTATTATTAAGATTAGCTACTGATTTAGAAGAACACGGTAAAGTAGAAGCTATGCCTGTTCTTGAAGGAAAGAGAATGATTATGTTCATTGCTCCGAAGAAAAAGAAATAGTATCAGTTTGCAGAAACTAGATTACAAAAACATAATGAGATTTGCTTCGCAAACTCGCAAAAATAAGTAAGTAAGATAAATTAAAACACTAGGAAAAAATGCCTAAAATGAAAACCAAATCTAGCGCCAAGAAACGTTTTAAAGTTACTGGTTCTGGAAAGATTAAAAGAAAACACGCTTTTAAAAGTCACATCTTGACTAAAAAATCTAAGAAACGTAAATTAGCTTTGACTCACTCAGCGCTAGTTCACTCTACAGATATGAAAAGCATCAAACAACAATTAAGAATTATCTAATCGACAAATTGTCAATTAAAATTCTTTAGGTTAAAACAATTTCAATAACCTTGGAGTACGGCCATAAGTTCTCTTGATTAAATTCGGGACGCCTGCTACAAAAAAACAATAAAATTATGCCAAGATCGGTAAATTCAGTTGCTAAAAGAGCAAGAAGAAAAAAAATAATGAAGCAAGCCAAAGGTTTCTTTGGTAGACGTAAAAACGTTTGGACAGTTGCAAAGAATGCGGTAGAAAAAGCAATGTGCTATGCATACCGCGATAGAAAAGTGAACAAAAGAAATTTCCGTGCTTTATGGATTCAACGTATCAACGCTGGAGCTCGTTTAGAAGGAATGTCTTATTCACAATTCATGGGAAAAGTTAAAGCTAACGGAATCGAATTGAACAGAAAAGTTCTTGCTGATTTAGCTATGAACCACCCAGAAGCTTTCAAAGCTGTACTTAATAAAGTAAAATAAACGTTTTATCAACTCAATTTAGAATTACTTACTTATAAA
>NCET01000333.1 GCA_002280815.1 Flavobacteriales bacterium 32-34-25
TTCCATATTTCCAGCTTCTTTAAGGGATTGTACTGTAACCACTAACTTTCCACTAAATAGTTTCATTGTTGGTAAATGAAATTGCTCTAACGAAGTCGCATCGCCATTACAAGCTGCTTTATATTTTCCTTTTCCTTTTACTTTAAATTGCAATTGGTTGGTAAGTGTAGGACACGGAACTCCATTTTTATCCACTACCGAAACAGTAACATAAGACAAATCTTTCCCATCGGCTTTTATGGTTTTTCTATCAGCATCCAATACAATTTGGTATCCTTTTCCAGCGGTATGAATTTCCTCTTCGGCAACTGCTTTTCCATCTTTATCAAAAGCAACTACTTTTACCGTTCCTGGTTCGTATTTCACATCCATCCACATCAAACGGTATCTGTTTTGTGGTGTTGCATTACTCTTTTTTTGAATTCCCATACTTTTTCCATTTACAAAAAGCTCTGCACTATCATAATTGGTATACACAAATACCGGTGTTTCCTGACCTTCGCGTCCTTCCCAATTCCAATGCGGTAAAATATGTAAAGTTTCTTTTTCAGTGTTCCAACGGCTTCTGTACAAATAGAATCTATCTTTAGGCAAACCTGCTAAATCACTGATACCAAAATAAGAACTACGGGATGGCCATTTCTCATCATAAGGTGTAGGTTCGCCCAAATAATCAAAACCTGTCCAAACAAATTCGCCTATAACCCAAGGTTTATCATCTTGTAACACAAAATCTTCATCTGGCACATTCGACCAGCTACAAGCTTCTAAATCATAAGAAGAACTTTGGAAATCAGCATATTGTTTGTTTTTTTCTTTTACTACTGGAAATTTATAAATTCCTCTTGAACTTACGGTAGATGCCGTTTCAGATCCTAAAATAAATCCTTGAGGGAATTTTTTAAAAGCTTCTTCATACAAATGCACTCGATAATTCAATCCCGGAACATCTAACAAGGCCCCAAAACCAGATTCCATAGTAGCTTTTACCTGATCCATACCAACAGTAACTGGTCTTGTAGGATCTTCTCTGTGGAAAATTTCCTGTAACCATTTGGCACGTTTTACTCCAGCTTCACCGTGTTGATCTGGAACTTCATTTCCAGAACTCCACATTACAATAGATGGATGATTTCTGGTAGCGTGAACCAAATTAACGATGTCTTTCTCAGCATAAGCTTCAAAAAATCGGTTGTATCCGTTTTTTACTTTTGGCTTTGCCCATTCATCAAAACTTTCGGCTAAAAACATAAACCCCATTTCGTCACACAATTCCAGTTGTTCCAATGATGGCATGTTGTGAGAGCTTCGAATAGCATTACAACCCATATCTTTTAAAATAGTCAATTGACGACGTAAAGCAGCCACATTTATTGCTGTTCCCAAAGGTCCTAAATCATGATGCAAGCAAACTCCTTTAAATTTTCGAACCTCACCATTTAAACTAAATCCTTTATTGGCTTCGTATTTTATATCTCGAATTCCAAAACGAGTAGTAACCTCATCTTTTAATTCGTCTCCAACAAACCATTGCGAAACGGCTTTATACAAATAAGGACTTTCCGGACTCCACAACTTCGGATTATCAACTTTGATGTTTTGCTCGAATTCGTTTCCGAATTTTGTAGTTGCTTTATCGGAACTTAATTTTTGTCCATTGGCATCAAAAACAGTCGTAACCAAATAGCCATTTTCGCCAGTAGCCTTTGTTTTTACATTTACTTTAGCTACTTCTTTACTAATAAATGGTGTTGTAATGGAAGTTCCCCATTGATCAATACTTTCCTTGTTTTTTACAATAAGACTTACTTTTCTATACAAACCAGCACCAGGATACCAGCGTGAAGCAAAATCTTTGTTGGTTAACTTTACAGCCAAAATATTCTCTCCTACGTTGATGAAATCAGTTACATCAAAATAAAAATAGCTGTAGCCATAAGCCCATTCGCCCACCTTTTTTCCGTTTAAATAGATTTGTGGTTCGCTCATAGCACCTTCAAAAAGCAGAATTACTTTCTTTCCTTTCTCGGCAGCCGAAATCGAAAACTTGTTTCTGTACCAAGCCGAACCCACATGAGGCAAAGCACCCGTTCTTCCCGTTTTTTCAGAAGCTACTTTTTCGCCATTTTGAACAATTGCGACAGTCTGTTTGTCTATTTCTTTATCAAAAGGGCCATAGATTGCCCAATCGTGAGGAACTGTCACTTTTTCCCATTTTGAATCATTAAAATTGGATTGAAAAGCATTCTCAAAATCTCCTTTTTGAAACTTCCAGTTGCTATCCAATTCTCTTACTGTTCGCACTTGAGCAAGGGAAATTTGTGTTATAATAAAAAAACTGAGTAGGAAAATTTTAAATTGTGTCATCTTAGGTTTTTATGATTGGTGATTGTTAACTCTAAAATTTTATAAAAGTAGCTACTTTCTAATTGTAAATCAAAATTAGTAATTAAGTTATTTTAAGCTGTAGTTCACAGCACTAAAACAGCTGTTATCTTTCTTAATGAAATAGTATTATATTAGTGGGAAATAAAAACGGCTTATTAAAAAAATGAAAAAATATGAGTAAAATAAAATTATTGCTTTTAATATCATTTTCTATTTTTTGTTTTTGTTCCAAAAAAGAACAAAAGCCTAGCCATAAATATGAAGAAAAATCCACTTATAAGTATTTTGAATATTCATTTGAATCATCTCATTATATTAATCCAGATCATATTAATTTTTCGATACAAATAAAACCCAATGACAGTATTTATCTTAGAGATCGAAAATATTATGAACAAACAGAAAATGGTATTCGATTAAATGAAATCGAAACATACTATTTAGCAATTATAACTAAATCACAACGAAAAGAATTAAATAGCCTAATATCAAAAATTCCATTTAAAGAATACGACACAATTTATCCACAAGATTGTTACAGCACACATTATGTTACTTATATCGAAAAAAAATCCATTAAAAAATTAGTTTTTGTTAGTAATTTTGATAGATCACCAGACCAATTGGATAGCTTAAGCAAATGGTTAAATGAACTTAAAACGAATTCAAAATGGATTAAAACAAATAAAAAAATAGATTTTATAACTACAAAATATGTCACTATACCACCGCCACCACCAATGCCTGTAAAAAAATAACTAAAAAAACCCCTCTTTCCATAAGCAGAAAAGAGGGGTTTCGTATTTTATAAAAAAAGCAATTAGGCTACTTTTTTCACTTTATGTCCAAAAATTCCAAAGTAAAGAATAATCAAGAAACACACTAACGGAATCAAATAACCCGATTGAATATCATCATGATTCATATCAATCAAAGTTCCCATTCCATAAGGTAAAATAGCACCTCCCACGATTGCCATTACCAACCAGGAAGAACCTGTTTCAGGAAGAACCTGTTTCAGTATTGTTTTTCAATCCCACTAAACCTAAAGAGAAAATTGTTGGGAACATAATCGACATAAAAAATCCAATAGCTCCCAAAGCATAAATTACATAAATTCCTGTTCCGTAGATTGCTACAGCACAAAGAATAGTACTCAATGCAGCATAGATTGAAAGTAACACATAATCTTTTACATATTTCAAAAAGAAAGTCCCAATGAATCTTCCTGCTGTAAACAATGCACCATAAACTCCTAAATAGTAAGCTGCTGTTTTTTCATCCATATTAGCACCTTGCTCAGCCATTCTAATAAAGAAACTTGTTACACAAACCTGTGCTCCTACATAGAAAAACTGTGCAACTACAGCCCAGCTCAAATGACGGTGTTTTAGAACTGAGAAAAAACCAGGTTTTACCTCAACTTCGGTATGCTCAGGTTTCATCGATGGCAAATGCATGAAATAAAACAAAATGGCCACCAATACTAATATGGTTCCTAAAACAATATAAGGCATTTTTACTGCTGCTGCTTCCTCCGCTAAATAAGATAATTTTTCTGCCTCAGGCATAGCTGCCATTTGCTCTGGAGTAAAACTTTTTCCCGAAAGAATAAAAAGCGAACCTACAATTGGAGCTACCATTGCGGCCAAACCATTAAAAGAAGCTGCCAAATTCAATCGTTTTGAAGCCGATTCTGGTGGTCCTAAAATTGCCGCATACGGATTTGCACTTGTTTCTAAGATTGTTAATCCACAACCAATGATAAATAAGGCAATCAAAAACAATTCATAAGCTTGTGAATTTGCTGCTGGAACAAACAAAAAAGCGCCTGCTGCAAATACTACAAGTCCAATGATAATACTGTTTTTATAACCTACTTTTTTAATAATCATTCCCGCTGGAATAGCCATTAGAAAATAAGCCAAGAATACAGCAGTGTCAATCAATGTCGATTGACTATTACTTAACTGACAAGCTTTTTTAAGATGCGGAATCAAAATTGAATCCAGGTTGTGAGCCATTCCCCAAAGGAAAAATAAACTCGTAATTAAAATAAAAGGAAGTACATAATTTGGTCCTTTTCCTTTTTCGGTTGGCACAGCGTGTTGATCACCCAGCTGATTGGTTACTTGCATAATTTATATGTATTGGTTGGTTAATTTTTCTTTTTTACCAGTAACAAATGGTCACAAACCATCACTACTTCGCCTCTTTGGTTAATAATTTCTACGTGTTCTGTCACCGTTCCCATTTCTGGTCTTTTTGCTTCTCCTTTTTCTGAAATGGTAATCTCTGAGTGAATCGTATCGCCAATATGTACCGGTTTTACAAAACGCATTCTATCATACCCCTTAGAAAAAGCTTCCGGATTAATCTCCGATGCCGTCAATCCTACCCCAATGGCAAGCACCATCGTTCCGTGAGCAATACGTTGTCCAAAAGGCTGTGTTTTGCACCATTCTTCATCCATGTGATGCGGGAAAAAATCGCCTGTATGTCCTGCATGCACCACAAAATCAGTCTCTGTGATGGTTCTCCCCAATGTTACACGTTTGTCTCCTAATTGGTAATCTTCAAAAAATGTTGATTTGAAATACATATTTTTAGTTTTTTAGTACTTAGTTGTTAGTCCTTAGCAATTAGTGTAGCCTCAAAAAACTAAGGACTAGGGACTAAGGACTTGTTCATATTGTTTTTTGTGCGTTTTAACACGCTTTCCGCTGTATCTTTTTATTTTGTCCTTCGACAAGCTCAGGATGACAAAATAAAAAGGATGCCGCTTCAATCGTTAACGCAGCGACTCGTTTTTATAAATCGTTTTGTGGAATTCCTCCATTCTTATTACTCATATAACAGGCTTCCACCACTTTCATCGTTCCAAGAACGTTTTCAACACTGGCGTGTAATACCGTATCCGAACCTTCTTTGTAACGCATCAGGTTAGCCATCGTTCCCACAAAAGCTTCCGGAAACCACGAACCTTCGAGCTGTACTTTTTTCCATTCGTATTTGCCGGATTCATTTTGCACCGAATATTCAAAAACATCTTCCAGACCAGCAGGATAGTTCATCAACAAGCCCATTTTAGCTTTGATGGCTCCTTTAGTTCCTTCCCATTTAATGTAACTTTCCTCATGTTCCGGACCAAAATGATGGTCGTGATTCGTATTAATCACCGCACGCATGGTATTGCCGTAATCCAGAATAATAGTCGAACGCGAAGACGATAAATCCTTCAAAGGATGTCTCCAGGTTTTCGCTAAAACCGATTTGGGATCACCCACAAACGAACGAATACAATCTATATAATGCACGCTGTGGAATAAAATCTCTAATCGCGGGTGTACTTTGATTAACGGGAACAATTCCCAAGGCGTATTTACAGTTACTTTGAATTCCATATCATACAATTCGCCAATGATTCCTTCGTTAATCAAATGACGGGCTGCTGCCACAAAAGGCGCAAAACGCAAC
>NCET01000018.1 GCA_002280815.1 Flavobacteriales bacterium 32-34-25
ATTGTGGGTGGTGCCATTTCTTCGGTGACCGAATATTATACTGGATTGGGTACAAAACCAGTTTTGGCAATTGTACAAAAATCAGCAACAGGAGCAGGAACTAACGTTATTGCAGGTTTAGCTACAGGAATGATTTCTACTTTTCCAACGGTTTTATTATTTGCAGCAGCAATTTGGTCTTCGTATGCTTTTGCTGGTTTTTATGGAGTGGCTTTGGCAGCGTCAGCAATGATGGCTACAACAGCTATGCAATTAGCAATTGATGCTTTTGGTCCCATTTCAGATAACGCTGGTGGAATTGCTGAAATGAGCGAATTACCAAAAGAAGTGCGTACTAGAACCGATATTTTAGATTCTGTTGGAAATACTACCGCTGCAACTGGAAAAGGATTTGCGATAGCTTCGGCTGCATTGACTTCATTGGCTTTATTTGCCGCTTATGTTACTTTTACAGGAATTGACGGAATTAATATTTTTAAAGCACCCGTATTAGCGATGTTATTTGTAGGCGGAATGATTCCTGTAGTTTTTTCGGCTTTAGCGATGAATTCAGTTGGGAAGGCTGCGATGGATATGGTATATGAAGTGCGTCGTCAATTCAAGGAAATTCCAGGCATTATGGAAGGAACCGGAAAGCCAGAATATGGAAAATGTGTAGAGATTTCTACAAAAGCCGCTTTACGCGAAATGATGTTGCCAGGGATTTTGACTATTGGTTTTCCAATTGCAATTGTGTTGTTAGGTAAATTAGTATATTCAGACAATAATCAATTAATTGCCGAAATGCTTGGCGGTTATATGGCTGGAGTTACCGTTTCGGGAGTGCTTTGGGCTGTTTTCCAAAACAATGCCGGAGGAGCTTGGGATAATGCTAAGAAATCTTTTGAAGCTGGAGTTTTAATCAATGGAGAGATGACTTACAAAGGTTCTGATGCGCACAAAGCAGCAGTTACTGGAGATACAGTGGGTGATCCTTTCAAAGATACTTCGGGGCCTTCAATGAATATTTTGATTAAATTAACCTGTTTGATAGGTTTAGTGATAGCGCCAATTTTAGGAAACGGAAGTCATACCATTACAACAACAGCTTCTTGTTGTACAACAATGGGAACTTGTACTTCGATGTCTGCGGCTGAATGTATTGCCAAAGGTTGTACGAATAAAAATTGTGAGCATCATAATGTTGCTATGATGGGGCATTGCGACATGTCCAAAATGGCAACAATGTCCAAAGAAGAATGTGCAAAAATGTGCGATAGTTTAAAATGTTCGCCAGCACAAAAAGAGGCTTGCTTGTCGCATTATGATGCGAATGGGAAGTTTATCATACCTTCAGGAACTTCTAAAGGAAGTTGTTGCGCTCACAAAAAGTAAATTTGCTATAAAAACTAAAAAAGCCTCGCAATTTGCGGGGCATTTTTAGTTATATCAATTAATTAGAAGCCCAATTTGCCAGTTCTATAAGTGAAACAATAAGGTAAATTCCCCCAACGCTAACAAGAACAATTGCAATATTCCCTATGGCTGAAGATGTTTTGTCAAGAATTCGAATACTTTTAATCTCTTCTTCTGATAAAAGTATGGTTTCAATTTTGCCTTTTGTTTTTACTTCACCATAATAATTATCGTTAATTTTTATGATTCTGGAATATCGATGTTTTGTGTTATCGGTAGTAATGACCAAGGTTTTTAGGTTTGCTTTTTCCGCTTCATTTAAAGTTGAGGTTGTTTTTTTATACACACTACAACTTTGAAAGCTTAAAGTGAAAACAAGAAATAGACAAACAAATCTTTTTTTTAAGTTAGAGATTCTCATGATTTTTTGATTTAAGTTATTAATCAGTGCATCATTTCTAGAGGAATCGTTAAGGGTGAATCTGAGGAGAGCAACAAAAATAGATATATAAAGTTACGCAAAAAACAGATTGATTTTGTGGTTATTAGTGGCTGATAAATTTATTGGTTATCATATAGATCGTGTCTTGTTAAAAACAGCTAGTGATAAAATTTTAATAAGGTGGAATTGTATAACAATCTTGGAGAACTGTGTAAGATGATAGCTGAGTTAGTGTAATATATTTGTAAAGAGCATATTAAATAACAAAAAGCGTAATGTAATGGAACCAAAAATTGGAATCACAAAAAAAGAGCTGGAGTCAAGTATTAATTGTTTAACAACGGTTTTAGCAAACGAAATGTTACTGTACACAAAAACCAGAAAATTTCATTGGAATGTTTCAGGAAATAGTTTTATGGAGTTGCATAAATTGTTTGAAAGTCAGTATGCGGCACTAGAACAAGAAATAGATGAAATAGCTGAACGAATTAGTAAACTTGGCGGGAAAGCTATAGGTACTATGAAAGAGTTTATTGATTATTCTATTTTGAAAGAAAATCCAAAAACGGTAGATCAAAAAGAAATGCTTCAAGAGCTTTTAGCAGATCATGAAACGGTATTAAAGCAGTTGAGAGATTTTGTTAAAACAGTTGAAGAAACTCAAGATTATGGTACAATAGATTTTCTAACTGCCTTAATTCAAAAACATGAAGAGCAGTCGTGGATGCTGCGTAAATATATAGATCAAAAATAATTATTAATTTTAAAATTTAGGAATTATGAATAGTACAGAACTTAAAGGAAATTGGAACGAAATTAAAGGGAAACTAAAACAAAAGTATGCTGAACTTACCGAAGACGATTTGTTGTACGAAGAAGGAAAAGAAGATGAAATGTTTGGAAAAATTCAACAAAAAATAGGTAAGACTAAAGAGGAAATTACCAAGTGGTATAATGAAGAATTGTAATGCTTAAGCTTAAAAAAAGAAGCGGCTTCAAATTTTTGAAGCCGCTTCTTTTTTTAAAATAATCCGTTTAATTCGGCATTAATTCTTTCGATGATATTCCCTAAATCTTCAGGATTGTCAACAAAGTTAATTTTATCGACATCTATAATTAATAGTTTCCCTTTGTTGTAAGTGTGAATCCAGGCTTCGTAGCGTTCGTTCAAACGACTTAAATAATCAATCGAAATCGAGTTTTCGTATTCGCGTCCGCGTTTGTGGATTTGCCCTACCAAATTAGGAATAGAACTTCTTAGATAAATTAATAAATCAGGCGCTTTAACCGTAGATTCCATCAACTCAAAAAGAGTGGAATAGTTCTGGAAATCACGATTGGTCATTAGTCCCATAGCATACAAGTTGGGAGCAAAAATATAAGCATCTTCATATATGGTTCTGTCTTGAATAACTTTTTTTCCGCTTTCGCGAATTTGCATCACTTGACGAAAACGACTGTTCAAGAAATAGATTTGAAGGTTGAAAGACCAGCGTTCCATTTGATGGTAAAAATCATCTAAATAAGGGTTGTCTACTACATCTTCATAATGCGGTTCCCATTTAAAGTGTTTGGATAGTAAAGCCGTTAATGTGGTTTTTCCTGATCCTATATTTCCTGCTACTGCTATGTGCATTACGGTGTTACGATTTTAATTTTTTTAAATACTTGATTTGTAAAAATAGGTAAATTTTAAACTTTGTCACTCTTTTTTTTAAACTAAATTATTCTGATTAAAAATCTAATTTGTTTGAGAAAAAAAGAGACTATCTTTTTGGGATAGTCTCTTTTATATTTAATTCAGGATATTTTAATTATAATCCAAATGCAGTTTTTATTTGGTCAACATAGTCAAGTTTTTCCCAAGTAAACAATTCAACTGTTACTGTTTTTTCTTCACCTCCTGGAGCCGAAAAAGTTTTTGTAACTACTTCCGGAGTACGTCCCATGTGTCCGTAAGCCGCTGTTTCGCTATAAATAGGATTTCTTAATTTTAAACGTTGCTCGATAAAGTAAGGACGCATATCAAAAATAGCTTCTACTTTCTTAGCGATTTCTCCATTTGTTAAATTTACTTTTGAAGTTCCATAAGTGTCAATAAAAATACCCATTGGTTGAGCAACACCAATAGCGTAAGAAACTTGAACTAAAATTTCGTCAGCTACACCAGCAGCAACTAAGTTTTTAGCGATATGACGTGTTGCATAAGCAGCACTTCTGTCTACTTTAGATGGATCTTTTCCAGAAAAAGCACCACCACCGTGAGCTCCTTTTCCACCATAAGTATCTACAATAATTTTTCTACCAGTAAGTCCAGTATCCCCGTGAGGTCCGCCAATTACGAATTTCCCTGTTGGGTTAATATGGTAGTTAATTTTATCGTTAAATAAATGTGCATGAGTTGGGTTTTTAGCGATAATTCTTGGAATCAAAATTTCGATAATATCTTTTTTGATTTTTGCAAGCATTACTGCTTCTTCGTTAAAATCATCATGTTGTGTAGAGATTACAATCGCATCAATACGTACAGGTGTATTGTCATCGCTGTATTCTAAAGTTACCTGAGATTTAGCGTCTGGACGTAAATAAGTAATTTCATTATTTTCACGTCTTAAGATAGCTAATTCTTTCAAAAGTTTGTGAGACAAATCAAGAGCCAAAGGCATATAGTTTTCTGTTTCGTTAGTTGCATAACCAAACATCATTCCTTGATCACCAGCACCTTGTTCTTCAGGATTTTTTCTGTCAACACCTTGATTAATATCTGCTGATTGTTCGTGAATGGCTGAAAGAATTCCACAAGAATTCGCTTCAAACATGTATTCACTTTTAGTGTATCCAATTTTTCTAATTACATCACGAGCAATTTGTTGAACATCTAAATAAGTATTTGATTTTACTTCTCCAGCTAAAATAACCTGACCAGTAGTTACTAAGGTCTCGCAAGCTACTTTTGATTCAGCATCAAAAGCTAGAAAATTATCAATTAATGCGTCTGAAATTTGATCCGCAATTTTGTCTGGATGTCCTTCGCTCACAGATTCTGACGTAAATAAATAGGCCATAATATATAATTTTTTAAATATTAAGCGAGGAAAAAATAATTGCAAAAAGGACTAAAGGAGAGTTTCTGCTTTAGCATTTTTTTCTACTGAAAATTTTTCAGCACTCACAATGAATTCGTTTCATTATGAAGAGGTTGCAATCAGTTCAAATTTTTCCTCTTGTATTTTGAGGTGCAAAGGTATGAAACCATTTTTGAAATGTAAATTAATCTTAGCTAATTTTTTAAGTAAAAAAACAATTGTTTTTGGTTAGAAATTAAGAAGTGCAGTGATGGTTCTAATTTATAAGTGAATATCAAAGGGTTTTAATGATGTTTTTTCGAGAATTATTATGATTACTTTAATTTAAAATTCAGTTAACATTGAATTTGAATTTTGACTGTATCTTTGAAACATCAAATCAGAAGAGTGGAATGGAGAAGGTTTTTATAAATTTTCTTGGGAAAAAAGCTCTTGTTTGATTTGTTTTTTAGATTAGAATTTAAAATTAATGTTAAAAAACTCAATTAACTGTTAATTAGTGTATTTGAGCTAAAATTTTTGAAAAAAAGAATGGGTGATAAAGAAAAATTTATATCTTTGTGACTCTAAATAAAAAAAGAAAATGAAATTTATTATTTGTAAAAAATCGATGGTTCAAACTAAAGAAATCTGCAGGAGTGCGATAGCTTAATTTTTTTATTCAAATAAGACTAAAATATAGCAAAAGCCTCCTGAGAAATCAAGAGGCTTTTTTTGTTAGATAAACAAATAATAAAAATAATAAATAGAACAAACATGATTACTATTCATATTAAACAAAATAAACAGTTTACAGTCTCTATGCTTTGTGCAAAGATGCTAGTCTGTTGATGTCCAAAAGAATCGGTTATTTATATAAAAAATAAACCCTTTTGGCATAGAAACCAAAAGGGTTTTTTATTTTGAAACAAAACAAACAACAAATAAAAACAAGTCGAATAAATTAAATTTAAACATTATGAACACAAGAAGATTGATTGCAAGAGCATTAGACTTTATAAGAGATATAAGGGCTAATAATGGTACAGAAAAAGAGAATAGGATAGAGTTAACAAATAATAGATTTGGTATTAGCACAGATGTGGATTTTAAAAATCAAAAGAAAGCATCTGATTCATTAACGTTTTTGATGTATTCTAAAGAAAATGAAACACTGTTTATCTAAATATAGTTTTGTAAATATAGGTTTCAAACGCAGGTGATTTCTGGATTTTGTGTTCAGTGATGACTTGCGTTTGTTTGTTCTATAATTGTTGGTTTAAAACTAAAGCAGCAAAATTTGTTTGTTTGAAAAAATAGTAGTTACTTTGTGCTTTTAAGTTCGTAAACGTATTGAAATGTTATAAAGAAAGCTCGAGGGAATAGACCCGATGAAAGCTTAGCAACCCTTTGCAAACGAAGAAGGTGCTACATTCTATCCTGATATGTCGGGAAAAGATAACAATAATGAAGCTTTCCTCTAGCTTTCTTTCTAATATTTCCATCATCAATCATATTAAAGATTTGAAATTGGAAAATAATCCCAATCCCATTATAATACAAAATTTCACTACCGAGAGTGGTGCACTATATCCTGTTATTAATTTAAGTTATCAGCTTTTTGGGCCGGAATTGCACACAGCTCCTGTCGTTTTAGTAAATCACGCCTTGACTGGAAACTCTCAGGTTATTGGTAAAACTGGATGGTGGAATGATTTAATAGGGGAAAATAAAACTATTGACACTAATAAATACAGCATTTTAGCCTTTAATGTTCCAGGGAATGGATATGATGGTACTGTTGTGGAAAATTATTTTGATTTTACTGCCAGAGACATTGCAAAACTATTCATTGAAGGAGTAAAAGAACTTGAAATCCAACAATTGTATGCTATTATTGGTGGGTCAGTAGGTGGTGGAATTGCCTGGGAAATGATTGCTTTAGAACCAAAATTAGCTTTAAATGTAATTCCTATTGCGACGGATTGGAAATCGACAGATTGGTTGATTGCGAATTGTTTTTTGCAAGAGCAAATTTTAAAAAATTCCTGTAATCCAATTGAAGATGCAAGAATTCACGCAATGCTGTGTTACAGAACGCCGGAATCTTTCAAATTGAAATTTGACCGAACGATTAATGAAGAATTAGCTATATTTAATATCGAAAGTTGGTTGCTTCACCACGGTAAAAAATTACAAAAACGTTTTCAGCTGGCTTCTTATAAAATGATGAATCAATTGCTTAAAACAATTGATGTAACCAGAAACAGCGATTCGTTTGATGTATTTGCTTCTAAAATTGAAGCCTCGATACACATCATAGGTATAAATTCAGATTTGTTTTTTACCGCAAAAGAAAATAAAGATACTTTTCAAGAATTAAAAAAACATAATGTTGCCGTTTCTTACCAAGAAATAGAATCCATTCACGGACATGATGCTTTCTTGATTGAGTACGAACAATTAAACAACTTACTTGCTCCTATTTTTAGTAGCAATTCAAAAATATAATTGAGATGAAAATATTAAAATTTGGAGGAAAATCTTTGTCGAATGGTGAAGGAATCAATAAAGTTGTTTCTATTATTACAGATAAAGTAAATCAAGGAGAGGAAATTGCTATTGTTGTTTCGGCACGTGGAAAAGCAACCGATGAATTAGAAGAAATTCTGGGCGTAGCAGCTAAAAATGCAGATTACAAAACCTTACTTGAAGAATTTAAGAAATACCAGCAAGATATTTATTCGACAGTAGATTTATCTGAGGAGTTTGCTGTTTTAGATAAATTATTCGAAGGAGTAAGTTTAATTGGTGATTATAGTTCTAAAATTAAAGATCAAATTCTTTCGGTTGGTGAGTTGCTTTCGGCAAAATTATTAACAGCAATTTTAATCGAAAAAGGAATCAATGCACGATTTGCCGATTCTCGAATTTTTCTAAAAACGGATTCTAAATTTGGAGATGCACAACCGCTAGAGCAAATTTCGAAGAAAAATGTCATTCAGTATTTCAAAGAAAATGGCACTTCGGTTAATGTTGTAACTGGATTTATTGGTTCTAATAACAATAATGTGACCACTACTTTAGGTAGGAATGGAAGTAATTATACAGCTTCTTTATTAGCTAATTATTTGAATGCTAAAGAACTTCAGAATTACACACATGTGGATGGAATTTACACAGCCAATCCAGATTTAGTTTCTGATGCTAAGAAAATTGATCATTTGACTTTTAACGAAGCAAATGAGTTAGCTAATTTTGGAGCGACAATTTTACACGCTAAAACGATAATTCCTTTGTTAGAAAAAAATATTCCATTGCGAATATTGAATACTTTTAATCATGAAAACGAAGGAACTTTAATAACTGCAACTTCAACGACAGGAGGGATTAAAACACTTTCGGTTTTAGAAAATTTAGCTTTAGTAAATCTAGAAGGTAGAGGTTTGTTAGGGAAAACAGGAGTGGATGCCCGTATTTTTAAAGTAATGGGTGATAATGATATTAGTGTAAGTATTATTTCTCAGGGTTCTTCTGAAAGAGGAATTGGGTTAGTTGTTGCCGAATCTCAGGCTACAAAAGCCATGATTGAATTAGAAAAAGAATTCGAAAATGATTTTTATTCTAAAGATGTTAATAAAATTTCGGTGACTGATGATGTTGCAGTAATTTCGATTATTGGACAAGATTTGAGTACGTTTCATAAACCGTATACGGCTTTGATTCGCAACAAAATTGTACCAATTTTGTTCAATAATACCGTGACAGGAAAAAATGTGAGTTTGGTATTTAAAAAATCGGAATTGAATAAGGCGTTAAATGTAATTCACGGAGAGATTTTTGGAGTGGCTAAAAAAATCAACATTGCTGTTTTTGGTCATGGATTAGTAGGTGGAACTTTGATTAATCAAATTCTAGAATCGGCAATTGCTATTGAGAAAAGAAAAGATATTAAGTTGAATGTTTTTGCTATAGCCAATTCTAAAAGTGTTTTGTTAAACAAAGATGGAGTAACGCCAAATTGGACAAACGAAATTCAAACTAATGGATTCTCTTATACTATTGATGATGTTATCGCTTACGCAAATGAGCATCATTTAGAGAATTTAATTGCAGTTGACAATACGGCAAGTGCTGCATTTGTTGAAAATTATATTCCTTTGGTGGAAAATGGTTTTGATTTAATTTCTTCGAATAAAGTAGCCAATACATTGAGTTATGGTTTCTATAAAGAATTGAGAAAAGTATTGACGGATAACCAAAAGAGTTATTTGTATGAAACCAATGTTGGTGCAGGTTTACCATTAATTGATACGATAAAATTATTGCACCTTTCGGGAGAGAATATCACTAAGATTAAAGGTGTTTTTTCAGGAACTTTGAGTTATTTGTTCAATAATTTTTCGTCAAAAGATGTTCCTTTTAGCGATATCTTGAAAGAAGCAATTGACAACGGATATACGGAGCCAGATCCAAGAGAAGATTTATGTGGAAATGACGTAGGTAGAAAATTATTGATTTTGGCCAGAGAATTGGATTTGCAAAATGAGTTTGAAGAAATTGCAATTCAGAATCTAATTCCAGAGCATTTACGTGAAGGGAATGTTACTGATTTCTTGAATAAATTGAAAGAGTTTGATCCGATTTATGACAAAATAAAAAGCGAACAAGAACCAAATCATGTATTGCGATACATAGGTGAATTATCAGGTGATTTACAAAATGACAAAGGAAATCTTGAAGTAAAATTAGTTTCAGTACCTTCGGATACGGCATTAGGTGGATTAAAAGGTTCAGATTCTTTCTTCGAGATTTACACGGAATCTTACGGAGACCGACCAATTGTAATTCAAGGAGCTGGAGCCGGATCGGCAGTAACTGCGAGAGGAGTTTTTGGGGATATTTTGAGATTGTCTGATAAAGGATAGTTTTTAGTATTCAGTGTTCAGTTTTTGAGTGTTCAGTTTTTAGATTTAAAAAAAATAAAAATCCGCGTTTGAAATCAGTTTCATCCGCGTTCCATAAATAAAAGTATTATGAAAATAACATTAGACAGAGTAAACGAAAACTTCCACTTTCAATTAAAAAATGAAAGAGGACATATTGTAAATGTAGATGCGCGTCCAGATTTTGGAGGAAATGATATGGGGCCAAGCCCAATGGAATTAGTTTTGATGGGTGTGGCTGGATGCAGCGGAATTGATATGATTTCGATTTTGAAAAAACAACGTCAGGAAATTACTTCTTTCAAAGCTGAGGTTGAAGGAGAGCGTGTACAAGTAGGAGAAGCTAAACCGTTTAAAGATATTCATGTGGTTTTTTCTTTGGAAGGAAATATTAAAGAAGACAAAGCGGCTAAAGCAGCACAATTGTCTTTCGAAAAATATTGCTCAGTTTCTAAAACAGTAGAACCTACAGCTACAATTCATTATAAAGTGATTTTAAACGGAGTAGAACTAGCTAAGTAGTGATCAGTAATTAGTTTTTAATAGGCAGAATAATAAGACGCTACATTATATTAGAAATTAATAAAAAAAGAATATTAAAATAAAACAAAATACGTTTTTAGTTGAGGTTATATTGGGATTCCAGTAACCATAAACTCTAAACTTTAAACTAATTAAAATGGACGAACAAGAATTTGGTTTTGAAACCCAAGCGATACGTACACACATAGATAGAACACATTACCAAGAACATTCAACACCTTTATTTTTATCTTCAAGCTTTGTTTTTGAAGATGCTGAGGACATGAGAGCTTCTTTTACGGAAGAAAAAGAACGTAATATTTACAGTCGTTTTTCTAATCCCAATACAACTGAATTTGTAGATAAGGTTTGCGTTATGGAAGGCGCTGAGGCGGGTTATGCTTTTGCGACTGGAATGGCTGCTATTTATTCTACTTTTGCTGCTTTGTTGAGTTCAGGAGATCATATTGTTTCTGCTGGAAGTGTTTTTGGTTCTACGCATGCGTTGTTTATGACTTATTTTCCAAAATGGAATATCACGACTTCGTATTTTGATATCAATCAACCAGAAACAATTGAAAGTTTCATTAAGCCGAATACTAAAATCTTATATGCTGAAACGCCTACAAATCCAGGAGTTGATGTAGTTGATTTGGAATTATTAGGACAAATTGCTAAAAAACACAATTTGATTTTGATAATCGATAACTGTTTTGCAACACCTTATATTCAGCAACCAATTAAGTACGGAGCGCATATTGTTGTTCATTCAGCTACAAAATTGATGGACGGACAAGGACGTGTTTTAGGTGGTGTGGCTGTTGGTCAAGCTGATTTGATTCGCCAAATCTATCTTTTCTCAAGAAATACAGGTCCGGCTTTGTCACCATTTAATGCTTGGGTATTGTCTAAAAGTATTGAGACTTTAGCACTTCGCGTAGAAAGACATTGTGAAAATGCCATGAAAGTGGCTGAGTTTTTAGAAAGTCATCCTAATGTAAATAGTGTGAAATATCCTTTTTTGAAATCGCATCCTAAATATGAAGTAGCTAAAAAGCAAATGCTTTTAGGAGGTAATATTATTGCTTTTGAAATCAAAGGAGGTATTGATGCTGGTAGAGCGTTTTTGGATAAAATAAAATTATGCTCGCTTTCGGCTAATATTGGAGATGCGAAAACGATTGTGACGCATCCAGCTTCGACTACTCACAGTAAATTGTCTGTTGAAGAAAAATTAGCGGTAGGAATTAGTGAAGGTTTAGTGCGTGTTTCTGTTGGTTTAGAAACGGTAAAAGATGTTATTGCCGATTTAGAGCAAGCACTTTCTTAAATCAATAATCCAAAATAAAAATGCTTTCAAAGAAAACAAAATACGGAATTAAAGCTTTGACTTTTTTGGCTCGCCAGGAAGATCAGACTCCTGTGGCTATTGCTGATATTGCAAAGTCTGAGAATATTTCGATAAAATTTTTAGAAAGTATTTTGCTGCTTTTGCGTCATTCGGGATTTCTAGGTGCCAAAAAAGGAAAAGGCGGAGGTTATTATCTAATCAAAGAACCTAAGGATATAAATATGGCAAAGGTGTATCGTATCCTTGAAGGCCCTATTGCTTTATTGCCTTGTGCCAGTCATAATTTCTATGAACCTTGTGATGATTGTACTGACGAAGCTACTTGTGCCGTTAGAAAGTTGATGACTGAGGTCCGTGATAATACCTTAATGATTTTAGAAAATAATACCTTGGCAGATATTGCTTTTTAAGAACTTTTGATATAAAAAAATGCCCCTTTCGTTTTTGTTGAATGAAAGGGGCATTTTTTATATAAAGCCATTATTAAGTTTCGTTTCCTTCTCCTTTGGAGAGGGGCGGGGTGAGGATTTAGAAAATTAATTTGTATCCTGCAAAAAACAACATGATGGCTATGGCGTTTCGTAGGTACAAGTCTGGGATTTTTCCGCTTAGCATACTTCCTAAGAAAATACCAGGTAGAGATCCCATTAATAATTGTCCTAATAATAGATAATCCATATTTCCCATTGAGGCATGTCCTATACCTGCAACAAGAGTTAAAGGAACGGCATGAGCAATTTCGGTTCCAACTAATTTTGGTGTTGGTAAAAGCGGATAAAGGAAAAATAAAGTAACAGTGCCTAAAGCTCCAGCTCCGATAGAAGTTAGTGTTACAGTTGCTCCAAGCATAATTCCAATAGCGATAGTTAATACGTTTTGAGTTTTGCTTTCTCGATGAAATTTATCTCCAGCGTGTTTTTGAGAAAATTTAGCAATTCTTGTTTTGAATAAAATAGCTATCGAAGTAAAAAGTAATGCCCATCCTAAACTGTATTTTATAACTGCGTTTATGGTTGTAATATCTGTTTTTATGTTATCTAATATCCATAAGGTTAAAAGTGCTGCAGGGATACTTCCTAATGAAAGCCAACCTGTAATTTTCCAATTGATATTTTTCTTTTTATTATGGACAAATACTCCAGCCATTTTAGTGTAAGCAGCATATAATAAGTCGGTTCCAACAGCTGTTGTAGGTGGAATACCAAACCATAATAAGATAGGTGTCATCAAAGAACCTCCGCCTACGCCGGTTAATCCTACTATAAAACCTACTACTAATCCCGCAATTACTAATCCTATTTGAAAATCCATAACATAAATTTTTTGGCAAAAATACAATTATTTTATAATAATCCTATCGGCAAGGTAGAGTTTGTGAAAAATATATTCAAAAAATAAAGTTATCTTTGCCGAAAATTTCGAGTTTGCTTCATTTGAAAGGGGATTTGAGTCGAAAAATTCGGTTCGTTTCTGTTGTATGAAGCTAAAGTGTTGATAGCTATTGTTTTCGAATGTTAAAAAAACTAATATATTGTTTTGTAATTTAGAAATAAGTATTACTTTTGCGAAGTAATCTACTAAACCGATAGGGTAATAGATTTAGAATAAATAAAAAATAAAAATGAGTACAGCTATAGTTCAGGCATTGTTAGAAAAAACGAAGGATTTCTCTATTGAGGAAACTTTTGCTTTTTTAGCTAGTGAATACAAAGACAAAGTGGTTTTTTCAACTTCTTTTGGGCAAGAAGATCAGGTGATAACAGCAATAATTGCAAAAACGGAAGCACCTATCACTATTTTTACCCTTGATACAGGTCGTTTGTTTCAAGAAACCTATGATGTTTTTCATAGAACCCAAAAAAAGTATAAAACACCAATTAAAGTCTATTTTCCAGAAGCAAAAGCGGTTGAAGAATTATTGGAGAAAAAAGGGCCAAATAGTTTCTTTGAGTCGGTTGAGAATAGAAAAGAATGTTGTTTTATTCGAAAAGTATTGCCGCTTAAAAAAGCATTGGCGGGAAATAAAATTTGGATAACAGGATTAAGAGCGGAACAATCAGAAAACAGAAGCGATTTGCATTTGTTTGAATATGATGCTAATTTTGACCTCGTAAAATTCAATCCTTTATTGAAGTGGACATTGGAAGAAGTTCAAAAATATATTGATGATAATAATGTACCACAAAACAGCTTGCATAAAAAAGGATTTGTAAGTATTGGTTGTGCACCTTGTACCAGAGCAATTGCCGAAGGAGAAGATATTAGAGCAGGAAGATGGTATTGGGAACAAAGTCATAAAGAGTGCGGATTGCACGGAAAATAATTAAGAGAAAAGCTAATAGAATAAAGAGGATAGGTTTTATAATTCGGAGAATTTTATAATCATTAAATCTTTCAATTTTTAAATTAAAAAAATGAGTTCAGTATTAAAAACAAATGCTTTAGAAAGCGAAGCGATTTACATATTTAGAGAAGTTATTTCTCAATTTGAAAAGCCAGTATTGCTTTTTTCAGGAGGAAAAGATTCAATTACGTTAGTGAGATTAGCACAAAAAGCTTTTTTTCCAGCTAAAATTCCTTTCCCTTTGTTACACGTTGACACGGGACATAACTTTCCTGAAACTATCGAATTTAGAGATAAATTAGTTAAAGAATTAGGTTTAGAGTTAATTGTTCGTAATGTACAAGACGCTATTGACGAAGGAAAAGTGGTAGAAGAAACAGGACGTTATGCAAGTAGAAATAGTTTGCAAACTACAACACTTTTAGATGCTATCGAAGAATTTAAATTTGATGCTTGTATTGGTGGAGCGCGTCGTGATGAGGAAAAAGCAAGAGCTAAAGAACGTATTTTTTCTGTTCGTGATGATTTCGGTCAATGGGATGAGAAAAATCAACGTCCTGAGTTGTTTGATTTATTGAATGGTAAAATTGAATTGGGACAAAATGTACGTGTGTTTCCTATTTCAAACTGGACAGAATTAGATGTTTGGAGTTATATCGAGCAAGAGCAAATTGAAATTCCATCTATTTATTTTTCACACAAACGTAAAGTGTTTTTAAGAGATGGTATGATTTGGTCTCACTCTCCTTTTGTTTTCCAAGATGAAGATGAGGTTATTGAAGAAAGAATTGTTCGTTTTAGAACTGTTGGAGATATGAGTTGTACTGCGGCTGTAGATTCTTATGCTGCTACCATTTCGGAAGTAGTTGGAGAAATTAGAGCTTCTACTATCTCTGAGCGTGGAGCACGTATTGACGACAAACGTTCGGAAGCGGCAATGGAAAAAAGAAAACAACAAGGATACTTTTAAGAAGTTAGAAGTTAAGAGTTAGAAGTTAGAAGAATCAAAAAAACATACAGATTTAAGTTTCGAAAGAACCTGAAATTTTAAACCTGAAACAAAATATTAGAATGGAAGTTTTAAAAATAGCAACAGCAGGAAGTGTAGATGACGGAAAGAGTACACTAATCGGAAGATTATTATACGATACACAATCGTTAACTACAGATAAATTAGAAGCAATTGAAAAAAGTAGTAAACAAAAAGGATATGATTATTTAGACTTTTCGTTAGCTACTGATGGATTAGTTGCTGAGCGTGAGCAAGGAATCACGATTGATGTAGCGCATATTTATTTTTCTACTGCTAAGAAAAGTTACATTATTGCCGATACTCCAGGTCACGTAGAATATACGCGTAACATGGTTACAGGTGCTTCAACTTCGCAAGTATCAATCATTTTGATTGATGCTCGTAAAGGAGTAATTGAGCAAACATACCGTCACTTTTTTATCAATAATTTATTGAGAGTAAAAGATGTGATTGTAGCTGTAAACAAAATGGATTTAGTTGATTATTCTGAAGAAGTTTACAACAAAATCAAAGCTGATTTTCAAGCATTGAATGCAAAAAGTTCATACAAGGAGCAAAACGTAAGTTACATTCCATTGAGTGCTTTAACGGGAGATAATGTTGTGGAAACTTTAGGTAAAATGCCTTGGTATACTGGGCAAACTATCTTGCAACATTTAGAAGCTTTAGAATCAAAAGATGTGTATGATAATGGGCAAGCTCGTTTTCCAGTTCAAACTGTAATTCGTCCAAAAACAGAAGAATACCACGATTTTAGAGGTTATGCTGGAAAATTATACGGTAACAATATTAAAGTAGGAGATGCTGTAACGGTTCTTCCTTCTTTGACAGAATCTAAAGTGACTAATATTCACTTTTTTGATCAACAATTTGACGAGGCAGTTGCAGGTTCATCTATTACTCTTGAGTTAGAAAATGACATCAATGTTACTAGAGGAGACATGATTGTAAAATCAGGTGAGTTGCCTAAGATTGAAAAAGATATTACAACAACAATTTGCTGGATGGACAGCAAAAAGTTAGTTGCTGGAACTAAATACTTAATCCAACACAATACTAATAGAGTTTTGGCAAAAGTGGATAGCATCAAGAACGTAATTGCAACAGATTATTCTGGAACAACTCCAGCTACTCAATTAGCAATTAACGAAATTGGTGAAGTAAATATCAAATTAAGCAAAGCTTTGTACTTTGATGCTTATGATGATAATAAATCAAATGGAGCTTTTATTTTAATTGATCCATCAACTAATACAACTGCAGGAGTAGGATTTATAAAATAGTTGATCGTTGCGGGTTTTTAGTTGATAGTAATTCTGCCAACAACCACCAACCACCAACCATAAACTAAAAATAAGAAATGGAAAGTTTTAGAACAGAAATAGAAAATCCGATTGTCCAAAAAGAGATTATCGATTTAGAGAAAAAAATACACGCATTCCGTGGAGGAAAAATTGATGACGAACGTTTTCGTAGTCTTCGTTTAGCTCGTGGTATTTACGGTCAGCGTCAGGAAGG